>JBKOYU010000577.1:0-4237 GCA_046725575.1 Actinomycetota bacterium
GCCGAGTTGATTGCCGACGGCGTGCCGCCCCCGCTCGGGGTGTACCCACAGACGCGGGAGGTGCTCGAGTCCCACGCCGAAGCGATCTGCAGGCGACTAACCGGCGATCTCGGCCGAGATCTCCAGTCGATCAGTGACGACTTCGTGCTCGCGCTGCGCGCCGACGCGACCGGAGAAGTGGGGACACCACCCGCCCGAAGGGCCTGGGAAGATTTGGCGATCTCTTCTGCGCTGCCGCTGACGACGGTCGCGGCCAATCTCGGCGAGCTGGAGGTGCTCTATCCGAGGCCGGCCGAGAGCATCGGGCAGGTAGCGTCAGCCGGATGAGCGAAGTCGTCGTGCTGGGCTCGGGTTTTGCCGGCCTCTGGGCCGCCCTCGGAGCCGCCCGGCGACTCGACGAACTCGGCGCCGCGAACGGCGATGTGCACGTCACTGTGCTCAGCTCGCAGCCCTACCACGACATCCGGGTCCGAAACTACGAGGCCGACCTGACGCCGTGCCGCATCCCGCTGCGGGATGTGCTCGAGCCGGCCGGAGTTGGGCACATAACCGCTGACGTGACGGCGATCGATCCGATGTCGCGGACGGTGAAAACGTCTGTCGGCACACACGATTACGACCGTCTCGTGGTTGCGCTGGGCAGCCGCGTGGTAAAGCCCGATATTCCTGGCCTGCGTCAGTTCGGGTTCGACGTCGACACCTATGACGGCGCGATGGTGCTGCAACGACACCTAGAGGTCCTCGCTGGCGGCCCCCACACGCCGGCAGCTAGCACCGTCGTCGTGGTGGGCGCCGGGCTGACCGGCATCGAGACCGCGTCCGAGCTGCCCGCGCGGCTAACGGCGCTGTTCCCCGACACTGCGGCGCGGGTCATTCTCGTCGACCACAATTCGCACGTGGGCTCGGACATGGGTTTGTCGGCGCGGCCTGTGATCGAGGCCGCGCTGAACACTACCGGCGTGCAGACCCGACTCGGGGTGAGGGTCACGGCGGTTGACGAGGATGGGGCGACACTGTCGACCGGCGAAACGCTGGCCGCGTCGACAGTGGTGTGGTGTGCGGGCATGCGGGCCAATCCGCTGACCGCGGATCTGGGCGTCGCACGTGACCGTCTTGGCCGCCTCCCGGTCGACGACTACCTGCGCGTCGACGGCGTGCAGGACGTGTTCGCCGCCGGCGATGTCGCGGCCGCGAGGATGGACGACACGCACCTGTCGGTGATGTCGTGCCAGCACGGCCGCCCCATGGGTAGGTTCGCCGGGTACAACGTCATCAGTGACCTGCTCGGCGAGCCAATGCTCGCACTTCGAATCCCGTGGTATGTCACGGTTTTGGATCTCGGGCCGGCGGGTGCGGTGTATACCGAGGGCTGGGATCGGCAGGTAGTCGCCAGCGGCGCTGAAGCCAAGGCCACCAAGCGCACGATCAACGGCCAGCGGATCTATCCACCACTCAATGGAGATCGGGGTGCACTTCTGGCCGCCGCCGCACCGATGCTGCAGTCGCGACCGAGCGCCGCGGGCTAGCGGCCCAACGGCCGGTGCGGCATCAGCGCGTTCGGCGGGATCGTCCCGAACTTGCCTGCCTGAAAGTCGTCCATCGCCTGGATCAGTTCGGACTTCGAGTTCATCACGAACGGGCCGTACTGGAACACCGGCTCGCGAATCGGCTTGCCACCCAGGATGAGAACCTCCAGCGTTGGCCGACGCGACTCTTGCGTCGGCTCGGCGGCCACGCTGATCCGGTCGCCGGGGCCGAACACCGCCAGCTGTCCCTGCTGGATCGGATGCCCGACCGGTCCGACCGAGCCGCGGCCGGACAACAGGTAGACCAACGCGTTGAAGTCACGGTTCCACGGCAGATTCAACCGCGCGCCGGGCTCAATGGTCGCGTGCGCCAAGGTGATTGGCGTGTGCGTCGCTCCCGGCCCCTGCTGACCGTCGACTTCACCGGCGATGATGCGGACCAGCGCGCCGCCGTCGTCCGAGGACAGCAACTTCACCTGGTTGCCCTCGATCGCCTGATACTTCGGCGCCGCGAACTTGTCCTTGCGGGGCAGGTTCACCCACAGCTGGATGCCGTGGAACACGCCGCCGCTCTCGACAAGTTCGGCAGGCGGCGTCTCGATGTGCAGGATCCCCGACCCTGCCGTCATCCACTGGGTCGCGCCGTCGGTGATCAAACCACCGCCGCCGTGCGAATCCTGGTGCGCGAAGCGGCCGTCGATCATGTACGTGACGGTTTCGAATCCGCGGTGCGGGTGCCAGTCGGTGCCCTTCGGCTCGCCGGGCTGGTATTCCACTTCTCCCATCTGGTCCATATGCACGAACGGGTCGAGGTCGGCGCGGCTGACTCCGGCGAACGCCCGTACGACGGGGAATCCTTCGCCCTCGTAACCGCGCGGCCCGGCGGTGATCGACCGGACTGGGCGTTCGGTGTCCGACGGCGCCGGCGCGACGATCCGCGCCAAGGTCAATGTGTCGGCGGTGATAGCAGGCATGGTGGAGGTAACCGGACCATGGTCCGAATAATTCCTATCCGAGCAGGGCCAGCGCCGCGGCCCGGGCATCGGCGGCGCTCGCGGAGGCCAGCACCGCGTCGGCCGCGTCGCGGCATTGCTGCAGCGTCACTTGCGCCAGTTTGGCGCCCACCCCGCCCACCGCGGCGGCGGCCGCCGACAGTGACGTCACACCAAGTCCGGTGAGTACGCAGGCCAGCAACGGGTCGGCCGCGGCCTCACCGCACACGCCGACGGGCTTGCCGGCGGCGGCGCCGGCCCGGGCGGCCATGGCGACCAGCGCGAGCACGCCGGGCTGCCACGGGTCGGTCAGCGTGGCCAGGTCGGCCGACATCCGGTCGGCGGCCATCGTGTACTGGGCCAGGTCGTTGGTGCCGATCGACAGGAACTCGACGTGTTCGAGAATGCGGTCGGCCAGCAGCGCCGCCGCCGGCACCTCGATCATCACCCCCGGCGTCAGATCATACGAACGCGCTTCTGCGGCAAAGTGTGCGGCCTCCTCGGCGGTGGCGACCATCGGCGCCATCACCCACGGTTCGTTGCCGGTGCGTTCCGCGGCCACCGCGATGGCCTCCAGCTGGCGCTCCAGCAGGCCCGGGTTGCCCTCGGAGATCCGGATGCCCCGGACACCCAGCGCGGGGTTGGCCTCCCCGGGATGACGGACGAACTTCAGCGGCTTGTCCGATCCGGCATCAAGCGTCCGGATCACCACCTTGTGGCCGGCGAAGGCCTCCAGCACCTCGCCGTAGATCCCGGCCTGTTCAGCGACGCTGGGTTCGGTTTCGCGGTTGAGGAAGCACAGCTCGGTGCGGAAGAGGCCGATGCCTTCGGCCGGGGTTTCCCGGGCGGAGCGGGCGGCGGCGCCGTCCTGGACGTTGGCCAAGATCGCCACGGCGTGCCCGTCCGCGGTGGCCCCGGGCCCGGTCCAGTGCGCAGAGCGTTCGGCTTCGCGCTGCGATTGGGCCACGGCCTCGCCGGCCACGGTCACGTCGGGTGACACCGTGACGGTGCCGAGGGTGCCGTCGACCAGCACCATCGTGCCGGCGGCGACTGCGTCGAGGCCGGTGACGGCCACGACGCAGGGGATGCCGAGCTGACGGGCGATGATCGCGGTATGACTGGTCGGCCCGCCCAGCGTGGTGGCCAGCGCGACCACCAGCGCCGGATCCAGTCCGGCGGTGTCCACGGGGGCCAGGTCCTCGGCGCACAGGACCGACGGAACGGCCGGCACCGGAACGCCGGGCTCGGGCAGGCCGCTGAGTTGGGCGATCACGCGATCGCGGATGTCCCGCAGATCGGTGACCCGTTCGGCCATCAGGCCGCCGATTTGGGTGAACAGGCCGACGAACTGGTCGACCGCCTCCACCACGGCGCGCACCGCCGGGGTTCCGTCCTTGATGCGCTTCTCGGCGGCGCCCAGCCAGGCCCGGTCCTGCGCCAGCGTGGCCGTGGCTGCCAAGACTTCCGAAGCCGCCCCGGTGGCGTGGGCGGCGCGGTCGCGTAGCCGGGTGGCGACCTCTGTCGCGGCCGCGACGAAGCGCGCCGCTTCGGCCGGGCGGTCGGCTGCATCGATGTCGGGCTCGGATTCGACACCTTCGAGAACAGGCAGCTGACCAGGCCGGATCACTGGGGCGTACTGGGCGCCGGCAACCACCGGCACACCTTTGAGAACTGTGCCCACCGGATAGTCCGCGGGTGCGGTGTCCGGTCGGCGTGAGG
>JBKOYU010000137.1:0-5241 GCA_046725575.1 Actinomycetota bacterium
GGTTCCCGCTGGTCCCGACGCTTCTTACCGGGTAACTCCGCAGCTGCGCTGATACAATCGACAACCGGGCCGGTGCAGTCCCGGACCAGGTTTTCCGGACTGCGGAGGTACCGTCCAATGCTGTTTTCGGCATTGCCCGACCGCCAGGGCTTGTACGACCCAGAGAACGAGTCGGACTCCTGCGGCGTTGCCATGGTCACCGACATCCAGGGCCGCCGCTCGCACGCCATCGTCGCCGACGGGCTTGTGGCTCTGGAACACCTCGAACACCGCGGCGCCGCGGGTGCCGAACCCAACAGCGGTGACGGCGCCGGCATCCTGTTCCAGCTGCCCGTCGAGCTCCTCAAAGCGGTCGTCGACTTCGAACTTCCCCCGACCGCCCCCGACGGCACCAACACCTTCGCCGCCGGCATCTGCTTCCTGCCGCAGGACCCCGCCGCCCGCGCCGCCGCTCAAGAACATGTCGAGACCATCGCGAACGAGGAAGGCCTCGAAGTCCTCGGCTGGCGCGCGGTGCCCGTCGACCCCGACGGCGCCGAAGTCGGCGAGACGGCGCTGGGCTGCATGCCCTACGTGGCGCAACTGTTCGTCGCCGCGCCACAAGGCATCGGCGGCATCGACCTCGACCGCCGCGTCTATCCCCTGCGCAAACGCGCCGAGCGCAACGGCGTCTACTTCCCGTCGCTGTCCAGCCGCACCATGGTCTACAAGGGCATGCTCACGACAATGCAGCTGCCCCAATACTTTCCGGATCTGCGGGCCGAACGCTGCATGAGTGCGATCGCGATTGTGCACAGTCGGTTCTCCACCAACACGTTCCCGTCCTGGCCGCTGGCCCATCCGTTCCGCTTCGTCGCGCACAACGGCGAGATCAACACCGTGCGCGGCAACCGCAACCGCATGCACGCCCGCGAGGCCATGCTCGAAAGCTCGAAGATCCCTGGCGATCTGTCCCGGCTCTCGCCGATCTGCACACCGGAGGCCTCCGACTCGGCATCGTTCGACGAGGTGCTCGAACTGCTCCACCTCGGCGGCCGCAGCCTGCCCCACGCCGCGCTGATGATGATCCCCGAGGCGTGGGAGAACAACGTCACCATGGGCCCCGCCGAACGCGCGTTCTGGCAGTTTCACGCCTCCCTGATGGAGCCGTGGGACGGTCCGGCGTGCGTGACGTTCACCGACGGCACGCTCGTCGGAGCGGTGTTGGACCGCAACGGATTACGGCCGGGCCGCTGGTGGCGCACCATCGACGACCGCGTCATCCTGGCCAGCGAAAGTGGCGTCCTCGACGTGCCGTCCGGCGAGATCGTCGCCAAGGGCCGGCTTCAGCCGGGCAAGATGTTCCTGGTCGACACCGCGCAGGGCCGCATCGTCTCCGACGACGACATCAAGGAAGACCTGAGTAAGCAAGAGCCGTACGGGGAGTGGCTGCACTCCGGCCTGCTCGATCTCAAGACGCTTCCCGACCGCGTGCGTGTCCAGCCCAACCACGAATCGGTGGTAAGACGCCAGATCTCGTTCGGCTACACCGAAGAGGACCTCCGCATCCTGCTCACTCCGATGGCCGCATCGGGCGCCGAGCCGCTGGGCTCGATGGGCACCGACACTCCGACCGCCGTGCTGTCCCAACGGTCCCGGCTGCTCTACGACTACTTCGTCGAACTCTTCGCCCAGGTAACCAACCCACCGCTGGACGCCATCCGCGAAGAGGTCGTCACCTCCATGGCCCGCGTCATGGGCCCGGAGCAGAACCTCCTCGAGCCGACCGCCGCGTCGTGCCGCCAAATCGTCCTCAAATGGCCCGTTCTCGACAACGACGAGCTCAACAAGATCGTCCACATCAACGACGACCACGAGCACCCTGGCCTCAAGACCACCGTGCTGAAGGCCCTCTACGACGTAGAACGCGGCGGTGAAGGCCTCGCCGATGCGCTCGACGATCTGCGGCAGCGGGCCTGCGACGCGATCGCCAAAGGCGCACGCACACTGGTTATCTCGGACCGCGACTCCGACCACACCAGGGCGCCGATCCCGTCGCTGCTGGCCGTCTCGGCGGTGCACCACCATCTCGTCCGCACCAAAGAGCGCACCACCGTCGCGCTCGTCGTCGAAAGCGGTGACGCCCGCGAGGTGCACCACATCGCGATGCTGATCGGCTTCGGCGCAGCCGCGGTCAACCCGTATCTGGCCTTCGAGTCCATCGAGGACCTGATCCGCGAAGGCGAACTCACCGGCATCGAACCCGCCACCGCCGTGCGCAATTACGTCAAGGCGCTGGGCAAGGGCGTGGTGAAGGTGATGAGCAAGATGGGCATCTCCACCGTAGCCTCCTACACTGCCGCGCAGGCATTCGAGGCCATCGGCATCAACAAGGACGTCATCGACGAGTACTTCACCGGCACGCCAACCCAACTCGGCGGCGCCGGGCTGGACGTCATCGCCGAAGAGGTCAAACAGCGGCACCGCCGCGCCTACCCGGAGAACCCGACCGAGCGGGTGCACCGCCGCCTCGAGGTGGGCGGCGAATACGCCTTCCGCCGCGAAGGCGAGCTGCACCTGTTCACCCCGGAAGTGGTGTTCCTGCTGCAACATTCGACCCGCACCGGTCGGCGCGAAATCTTCAAGCAGTACTCCGACGAAGTGAACCGCCTGTCCAAGGAGGGCGGCACCCTGAGGGGACTGTTCGACTTCAAGAAGGGCCTGCGGCCGCCCGTGCCGCTGGACGAAGTCGAACCCGTCGAGTCGATTGTCACCCGATTCAACACCGGCGCAATGAGCTACGGCTCCATCTCCGCCGAGGCCCACGAAACCATGGCCATCGCGATGAACAACCTCGGCGGCCGGTCCAACTCCGGCGAGGGCGGCGAAGACGTCGACCGCCTCTACGATCCGAAGCGTCGCAGCGCCGTCAAACAGGTCGCGAGCGGCCGCTTCGGTGTCACCAGCGACTACCTCGTCAACGCCACCGACATCCAGATCAAGATGGCGCAGGGCGCTAAACCCGGTGAGGGCGGCCAGCTTCCGGGCTTCAAGGTGTATCCGAACATCGCCAAGACCCGGCACTCGACACCCGGCGTCGGGCTCATCAGCCCGCCGCCACATCACGACATCTATTCGATCGAAGACCTCGCCCAGCTCATCCACGACCTGAAGAACGCCAACTCCGACGCCCGCATCCACGTCAAGCTGGTCAGCTCGGTCGGCGTCGGCACCGTCGCGGCCGGCGTGTCCAAGGCGCACGCCGACGTCGTCCTGATCTCGGGTCACGACGGCGGCACCGGCGCCGCACCGCTGACCAGCCTCAAACATGCCGGCGTGCCGTGGGAGATCGGCCTCGCCGATACCCAGCAGACGTTGGTGCTCAACGGGTTACGTGACCGCATCACCGTGCAGTGCGACGGCGGTATGCGCACCGCGCGGGACGTGATCGTCGCGGCGCTGCTTGGCGCAGAGGAGTACGGGTTCGCCACCGCCCCGCTGGTGGTATCCGGCTGCATCATGATGCGGGTCTGCCACCTCGACACCTGCCCCGTCGGCGTCGCCACCCAGAACCCGGAACTGCGCGCCAGATTCAACGGCAAGCCGGAGTTTGTCGAGAACTTCTTCCGGTTCATCGCCGAGGACATCCGGCGCTATCTGGCCGAGCTCGGGTTCCGCAGCCTCGATGAGGCCGTCGCTCGCGCCGAGGTGCTCGACACCGACAAGGGCGTCGCCCACTGGAAGACCCAGGGCCTGGACCTGAGCCCGGTGTTCGCCGTACCGGACGGATCGCAGCGCCGTCGCACCAAAGCCCAGGACCACGGCCTCGAGGAAGCCTTGGACCGCACGCTGATCCAGCTGGCCGAGGGCGCCCTCGAGGACGCGCATCCGGTGCGCCTCGAACTGCCCGTGCGCAACGTCAACCGCACCGTCGGCACTCTGCTCGGCTCCGAGGTCACCCGCCGCTACGGCGCGCAGGGCCTGCCCGACGACACCATTCACATCACCCTCACCGGCTCGGCGGGCCAGTCCATCGGCGCGTTCCTGCCGCCCGGTGTCACCCTCGATCTGATCGGTGACGCCAACGACTATGTCGGCAAGGGCCTTTCGGGTGGCCGCATCATCGTCCGGCCGCCCGACGACGTGCTGTTCCTGCCCGAGGACAACGTGATTGCCGGCAACACGCTGCTGTTCGGCGCCACCGCCGGCGAGGTCTACCTGCGCGGCCGGGTGGGGGAGCGGTTCGCCGCGCGCAATTCCGGCGCGCTGACCGTCGTCGAGGGCGTCGGCGACCACGCCTGCGAATACATGACCGGTGGCCGGGTCGTCGTGCTCGGAAAGACCGGCCGTAATATGGCGGCGGGCATGTCCGGTGGCATCGCATTCGTGCTCGGCCTCGACCCCGCCAAGGTCAATACAGAAACGGTCGAGCTGCAGCGCCTCGAACCGGAGGACCTGACCTGGCTGCGCGACGTCATCGTCAAGCACGCCGCCTACACCGGCAGCACCGTGGCCACCTCGGTGCTGTCTGACTGGCCAAGGCGCAGTGCGCAATTCACCAAGATCATGCCCCGCGACTACCAGCGAGTCCTGGAGGCCACCCTGACGGCCAAGCGGGAAGGGCGTGACGTGGACGCCGCGATCATGGAGGCCAGCCGTGGCTGATCCAACCGGTTTTCTGAAGATACCCAAGGTCGAGGCGGCCAAGCGACCGGTCGACGAGCGGGTCGGCGACTGGCGCGAGGTCTACGAGCGCCAGGATCCGCACGAGCGCGCGGGGGAGGTGTCCCAGCAGGCCGGCCGTTGCATGGATTGCGGAATCCCGTTCTGCCACTCGGGATCCGCGGGATGTCCGCTCGGCAACCTCATTCCCGAGTGGAACGACCTCGTCCGGCGGGGCCGTTGGGATGCGGCCAGCGACCGCCTGCACGCCACCAACAACTTCCCGGAGTTCACCGGCCGGCTGTGCCCCGCGCCATGCGAGGCCGCCTGCGTGCTGTCCATCGCCGAAGAGCAGACCGGCGGCAGCGTCACGATCAAGCGCATCGAGCAGACCATCGCCGACCATGCCTGGATGTACGGCATCGTCGAACCGCAGCCCGCTGCCATCTCCACCGGCAAGCACGTCGCCGTCGTCGGCTCCGGACCCGCGGGACTGGCTGCCGCACAACAACTCACGCGAGCCGGCCACGACGTCACCGTCTACGAGCGCGACGACCGCATCGGCGGCCTGATGCGCTACGGCATCCCCGAGTACAAGCT
>JBKOYU010000451.1:0-14673 GCA_046725575.1 Actinomycetota bacterium
GTTCCATAGGGACGTCGTTGACTTTGATGGTAGGTGCGTAAAACGACGCCATTCCATCAAGGTCGTGCTTATTACAGTATTCGAGATAGGACAGATACAGGGATCGGTACTGATCATGCTGGGTCACAAACGTTTCGCCTCATCATCTTCTGGGCGCCGGCCATGTGCACTGGTCGAGCCTCCACTATTCGCACAGCGGTTCTGATCATTGCTCTCGCCACCATCACTCACCCGCACCGAAAGTGCGTGGTCGACGAAGTCGAACTCCCTGTCGAGAAGGCCCTGTGCCCACCGGGATCGCCGACGTCGTCAACCCTCTCGGTGACACGTCCCGGCAGGACTGTTCCGGCGTACGGAAAATCGAGTTCACCGGAGGTCAAGTTCGGTGGGAGGTTGTCCCGGTCTTCGTGGAACTTGAGGTGGCGGTCCCCCACCTGAGCCCTGCCGCGTGGTAGGTCTCGGGTGATCCGCCGAGAACATCCACAAGGAAGGGGACCGCTGATGAAGACCGTACCGACTATTCGCGTCGCCGACAGCACCGATGCCGTTGTGTTGCCTGATCTGCCCGAGGAGATCGCACTGGCGATGAGCGATATCGCCGGTGCAGCGCGGGAGGGGCTGCTGGCGATGAGCGTGGCCGCCGGGCTGGCGGTGATGCAGACGGTGTTTGAAGCCGAGATCACCGAGGCATGCGGACTGAAGGGCAAACACAACCCGGACCGGGTCGCGGTGCGCCACGGCGCCGAGAACGGCTCGGTCACCCTTGGCGGGCGGCGTGTTTCGGTGACCCGGCCGCGAGCGCGCACCACCGACGGCCACGAGGTGCCGTTGACCAGTTACGCCCATTTCGCCGCCGAGGACCTGCTCACCCAGGTGGTGATGGAGCGGATGCTGGCCGGGGTGGCCACCCGCCGCCACGCCCGCACCGCCGAACCGGTCGGCGAACAGGTCACCGGCACGGCGAAGTCGACGTCGAAGTCGGCGATCTCGCGCCGGTTCGTGCGCCATACCGAGACCGCGCTGGCCGAGCTGATGGCCCGCGACCTTTCCGACGAGGACATCAAGGTGCTCATGCTCGACGGCGAGCACCTGGCCGAACGCTGTGTGGTGGTGGCGCTGGCCATCACCGCCGACGGCACCAAGAAACCGGTCGGGCTGTGGGACGGCTCCACCGAGAACAAGACCGTGGTGCGCGCACTGCTGGCCGACCTGGTCGACCGTGGCCTGAAATTCGATGATGGGCTGCTCGTGGTCATCGACGGCGCCAAGGCGCTGGCCGCGGCGGCGCGCGAGGTGTTCGGCGCCAAGGCGCTCACCCAAAGATGCACCCTGCATAAGCGGCGCAACATCGCCGAGCACCTGCCCGACAAAGACAAAGACTGGGTAGATGCCAAGCTAGTCAAGGCCTTTGGCCACCCCGACCCCGAGCAGGGGCTGCGCAACGCCAAACAACTTGCCGCGCAACTTGATAAGAGCTACCCCGGTGCGGCGGCGTCGCTGCGCGAGGGGCTGGACGAGATGTTCACCGTCGCCCGTTTGGGCATCGACGGCCGGCTCGCCAAAACGCTTACCACCAGTAACCCGGTCGAGTCGATGATCTCCATCGCGCGGACCACCAACCGCAACGTCACCCGCTGGCGCGACGGACACATGGTGCTGCGCTGGACCGCCGCCGGCATGCTCAACGCCGAACGATCCTTCCGCCGCATCAAAGGCCACAAACAAATGCCCCAGCTCGTCGCCGCGCTGCACCGACACGCCCACCCCGAAACCAGCGCCGACACCGAACCTGTCGGTGCCGCCGCCTAGAGTGCCTAGCCTTCGACTACCCACACCGTGGTGTCGGGGGGCACGCATCCGGTTACCCCTGGTGTCGAGCTGAGCGCGACGGTGAGATTGGCCGGTAGTTCGACGTTGTCGGCGCCGGTGTTGACCCAGCACTGCGCGCCGCCACGGGCAAACGCCAGCACGCCGGCGGGCGCCGACATCCATTCCACGGGACCGGCGTTCTCCCACAACCGTCGTCGTGTCCGCACCGCCGAACGGTAGAGCGTTAGAAACGAATTCGGGTCGGCGGCCTGAACCTCGGCGGTGTGGGACTCCCAGTGCGGCGGCTGCGGCAGCCAGGGACTCGCCGATGACCCGCCTGGCGAGAACCCATAGGGCGCAGAGCAATCCGACCAGGGCAGCGGCACCCGGCAGCCGTCCCGTCCCACGTCGGTGAAGCCGGATTGCACCCAGGTGGGATCCTGGCGAACGTCGTGGGGCAGATCCTCTACCTCTTCGAGGCCGAGCTCCTCACCCTGATAGATGTATGCGGTGCCCGGCAGCGCAAGCTGCAGCAGCGCGGCCGCCCTGGCCCGCCTGCGGCCCCTGTCGTGATCCGCCGGTTCGGTGGCCCACCTGGCCCGCTCCCATTCCGACTCGACAAGGTGCGACGGCTGCGAACGCGCATACCGGGTGACCGTGCGTGGCACGTCGTGATTGGACAGCACCCACGTCGGCGGCGCACCCACCGCTGCCGCGCCCGCCATCGCGTCAGCGATGACGGTCCGTAGGCTGTCTGCCCGCCACGGGGACCGCAGGAAGTCGAACTGGAATGCTGTGTGCAGCTCGTCGCGGCGCAGGTACCGCGCCAACCGTTCGTTGCTGCGCACCCATGCTTCGGCGATAAAAATCCGTTCCGGGACATAACGATTGGCGACCGCCCGCCATCCCCGATAGATGGCGTGCACCGCGTCCTGATCCCACGCCGGATGCGGGTCGGTGTGCTGGGAACCCGGTATCCGCGTGCCCGCGTCGGGCAGCCCGGGCGTCTTGGCGAGCCCATGCGCGACGTCGATGCGGAAGCCGTCGACACCCCGGTCGAACCAGAACCGCAGCACCTGCTCGAACTCGCGACGAACGTCGGGATGCTCCCAGTTCAGGTCGGGCTGGGCGGGTGCGAACAGGTGCAGATACCACTGCCCGTCTGCCACCCGGGTCCACGCCGGCCCGCCGAAGCAGCTCACCCAGTCGTTCGGCGGCAGCTCCCCGTTGGGACCGCGGCCGGGTCGGAACACATACCGATCACGCGCCCCACGTGCTCCCCGCAGCGCGGCCCGGAACCACGGATGCTGATCGGAGGTGTGGTTGGGGACGATATCCGGAATGACCTTGATGCCCAGCCGGTGGGCTTCCTCGATGAGGGCTTCGGCCTCCCCGAGGGTGCCGTACGACGGATCGATATCGCGAAAGTCGGCGACGTCATAGCCGGCGTCGGCCATCGGCGAGCGATACCACGGGTTGATCCAGATCGCGTCCACCCCGAGCTCAGCCAGGTACGGCAGGCGCGACCGGAGGCCCGCGATGTCGCCGATGCCGTCGCCGTTCCCGTCGGCGAAGCTGCGGATGTACACCTGATAGACCACGGCGGTCTGCCACCACGACGACGCCCTCGCCGCCGCGTGCTCGTGTTCGATCGTCTCCATGCCCGCCGCCACCGGTCTCTCCTCACCATCGGATGATCGTAAACGTTTTCGTTGACTCAAGTGTGATGCGCACACCAGCCCCGTGTCAATCCCGGAATATTCCCAAAAACAACCATTTTCATCCGTGGGTTCTTACGCAAATATTTGCGTAAACGTGTAGTGTGACTGCTGTGATCCCGAAGCAGCAGGTGAGCATGGCCGACGTCGCCGCGCGGTGTGGGGTGTCCATTGCTTCGGTGTCCCGGGCCTTGCGGGGAGCGCCGGGAGTGTCGACCGAGACCCGGGAACGTGTCCAACGGGTGGCCGACGAGTTGGCGTATGTGGTCTCGCCGGAGGCGTCGGCCTTGTCCGGTGGGGCTACCGGTCGGGTGGGTGTGGTGGTACCCAAGATCGACACGTGGTTCTACTCCAGCGTGGTGGCCGGGATGGCCGACGCACTGCAGGCGGCCGATCTTGATCTGATGCTGTGCTGCCTGGAGGGCTCCGCGCAGCGGCGGCAGTTCTTCGATATGTTGCCGCTGCGCCGCAAGGTCGACGCCGTGATCGTGGTGGCGGTTCCGCTGAGCACGGGCGAGCGTGCCCGCCTCGATGAGCTGAATGTCCCGTTGGCGTTTCTCGGTGGTCGACCCTACGGCGACCTCCCCTGGGTCGGGATCGACGATCAGCTCGCCGCCGAACAGGCCGTGGCGCATCTTCTTCGGATCGGCCACCGCAGCATCGCGATGATCCAGGCCGTGGATCCCGAGGGCATGGCGTGGGAGGGTGACAAGGCGCGGGTGGCCGGCTTTCACGCCCAACTGGAGCGGGCGGGCATCGATGACCCGAACGCGGTTACCGTCGAATGGGGGATCGATGGCGGCGCCCGCGGCATGGAGATGCTGCTGAGCGAGCCGAGCGTTCCGACGGCGGTGTTCTGCCACTCCGACGAGGTCGCGGTGGGCGCGGTGCTCACCCTCCGGCGGGCGGGAATCGCCGTGCCGCAGGAAATTTCGGTGATCGGCGTGGACAATCATCCGTCCGCCGAGCTGGTCGGCCTGACCACGATCGGACAGCCCGCACACCAGCAGGGCGCCGCCGCGGGAGAGATGGTCGCCGGGATGCTGGCCGGCGGTGCCGTCGCCGGTCCGCATCGCGTCCTGCCCACCCGGCTAGTGGTGCGCGGGTCGACCGCACCGCCGAAGCGGGTCGCCGGGGCATCCTGACGGCCTCATCCGCGGTAGGGGCCGGTGCTGCCGCGAACCACCAAGCGGGTGGGCAGCTTGATTTCCTCATCCTCGCCGTTGTCTCCGCGCAGGCGCGCCAGCAGGCCCAGGGCGGCCCGCTCGGCCTGCTCACGCACGGGTTGATAAATCGTCGTCAGATCGCTGCCGATCGCCATCTCGTGGTCGTCGAACCCGACGATCGACATCGCGTCGGGCACGACGATGCCCGCCCTGCGCAGTGTCCACAACGCGCCCAACGCCATTTCGTCGCTCATCGCCACGAGTGCGGTGGGCAGGCGGGACAGGGCGAGTAGCTGCTCGGCCGCCAGCACGCCGCCGCGCACGGTGGACTCCCGCGAAATGATCCACTGCGGCGAGACCGGTGCCGACGCGTCTTCCATCGCCGCCGTGAAGCCCCGCCGGCGCGCCGCGGTGGTGTCGTAACCAACGGTGTCACCCGGCGAAAAGGAGATGAGGCCGATCTCCCGGTGGCCGAGCGCGAGCAAGTGCTGGGTGGCCATCCGCATGGCGTTCTCGTCGTCGATACCCACCCGCGGAAACCCTGGCGCGTATCCTCCGACCACGCCGACCGGAACGGAAAGCCCATCCAGGGCCGCTCGCTCCGTTTCGTCGAAAGACGTTGCGACGACAATGATTCCGTCGAGACAAGTCAGCGCGGCGGTGCGCGCCAGGAAGTTGCGGCGGCCGTCGTCGTCGCCGACACCGAACAGCACCATGTCGTGGCCGGAACCGCGCAGGGTCCGCTCGATGGTGGCGATCGACTCCGCGAAGAACCATTGAGACGGATACCTGGCCACCACGCCGATCAGCCGCGGTCGGGCAATGTGTCCGGGTATTGCGTAGTCCAGCTCGGCGGCCGCCCTTGCGATCCGCTCCCGCGTCTCTGGGGCGACATAGGAGATCCCGCGCAGCGACCTCGACACCGTCGTCGCCGAGACACCGGCGCGGCGAGCCACGTCACGGACCGTCGCCCCAGCACCGCGTTGATCGCTGTTTGACGACATCTCGGCCTCCGCTGATGCTCTGAAACTTGTTTCATACTAGCCAACCGCTTCTACCAGCGTTATGGTACGTGTCACATTCAATGCGCGGCAAGAATCGAGGTCACCGCGGTGCAAGCGCTGCCGATCACAAGAAAGGGCAGGATGAAACTGTTTCATAGATCCATCTTCGTCCGGCTCGCCGCCCTGCTCTGCGTGGTGGCAACGCTTGGCGCGATGTTCGTGGCGTGCGGCGCAGCGGCCGGTCGCCCGACGCTGACGTGGTATGCGATGCCCGACAATGGCGGCGCGGCGAAGCGTGCTCAGCAGTGCGCCGACGCGTCCAACGGTGCATACGACGTGCGCATCGAGACGCTGCCGACCAATGCCACCCAGCAGCGCGAGCAGTTGGTCCGCCGGCTCGCGGCGCGGGACTCGTCGATCGACGTGGTCAGTCTCGACGTTGTCTTCACTGCGGAGTTCGCCAACGCCGCGTTCCTGCGTCCCTACAATGCGGACGAGGCGGCCCGGTTGACCAACGGCATGTTGCCCGCGCCGGTGGAGACCGGGACCTGGAAGGACACCCTCTACGGGGCGCCGTTCAAGTCGAACACCCAACTGTTGTGGTATCGCAAGTCGCTGGCCGCGGCGGCGGGCGTGGACCCCACCAGCCCCGGGTTCACCTGGGACGAGATGATCAAAGCCGCGGTGGCACAACAAAAGACAGTCGCCGAGCAGGGCGCGCGCTACGAGGGCTACATGGTGTGGGTCAACGCGCTGGTGCTCTCCGGTGGTGGTGAGGTTCTGGCCAACGCCGAGGCGGGCCGCAACGCCACCCCAGGGCTGGCGAGCCCGGCCGGTGAGAAGGCGGCCGAGATCATCGGCAACCTCGCCAGGTCGGCCGCGGCGCCCGCCGACCTGTCCACTTCGCAGGAGGAGCAGGCGCGCGCGACGTTCCAATCCGACCAGGGCATGTTCATGCTGAACTGGCCCTACGTCCTGGCCGCGGCGCGCGGAGCCGCCGAGGAGGGCACGGTTAGCCAGCAGGTGGTCGACGACATCGGCTGGGCTCGCTATCCGCGGGTATTTCCCGACCAGCCCAGCGCGCCACCCCTGGGTGGTGCCAACCTCGGCATCGGCGCCTACTCCAAGCATCCCAAGGAGGCCGTAGCCCTGGTCGAATGCGTCAACGCGCTGTCGAAGGCGACCCAGTACATGCTCGACGAGGGTGAGCCGTCGCCGTACGCCGCTACGTACGACGACCCGAAGATCCGCGAGTCCTACCCCAACGCGGATCTGATCCGCACCTCGATCGGCGAAGCCGGTCCGCGGCCGTTGACCCCGTTCTATGTCGACGTCGCCGGATCGATCATCCAGACATGGCACCCACCGGAATCGGTGACCGCCGAAACACCGGAGAAGACCGATGAATTCATGGCCGATATCCTCGGCGGAAGGCGGCTGCTATGACGACCACCGAAAAGGCCGCGCCAACCAAGGCGCCGAAGTCCCCCGCCACCGCTGCCAGCGATCGGTTGCGGGGTGAACGCCGGCTCGGGATGTACCTCGCGGCGCCGTCGTTCCTCGTGATGGTGCTCGTCACCGCGTATCCACTGGGGTATGCAATCGTCTTGTCGCTGTTCAACTATCGGCTCACCGACCCCGCCGGGCGCAGCTTTGTCGGTCTGGGCAACTACTGGGTCATCCTGACCGACCCGGTGTGGTGGAACGACTTCCTCACCACACTGCTGATCACCGTGGTGACCGTCGCGATCGAGCTGCTGCTCGGCTTTTGGTTCGCGTTCGTGATGCTGCGCATCGTCCGCGGCCGCGGACCGCTGCGCACCGCGATCCTGATCCCGTACGGCATCGTGACCGTCGTCTCCGCCTTCATCTGGCGCTACGCCTTCGCCATCGATTCCGGTTTCGTCAACCAGTGGCTTGGCCTTGGCGACTTCAACTGGTTCGGAGACCGCTGGTCGGCCATCTTGGTGATCTGCCTGTCGGAGATCTGGAAGACCACGCCGTTCATCTCGTTGCTCTTGCTGGCCGGGCTGGTGCAGGTTCCCGAGGAGATGCTCGAAGCGGCGAAGGTCGACGGGGCGACCGCTTGGCAACGGCTGTACAAGGTCATCCTGCCGAACATGAAGGCCGCCATCATGGTGGCGCTGCTGTTCCGCACTCTGGATGCCTGGCGCATCTTCGACAACCCATTCGTGATGACCGGCGGCGCCAATAACACCGAAACCATCTCGTTTCTGGCCTACCGGCAGAACGTGACACTGGTGAATCTCGGGATGGGATCAGCGGTTTCGGTGATGCTGTTCCTGACCGTGGTGGTCATCGCGTGGATCTTTGTAAAGGGTTTCAAGACCGACCTCTCCCAGGTTAGGGGCGACCAATGAGGCAACGCTGGTGGACCGTGGCCGGTATCGTCATCGTCGTTTACAGCTTCTTCCCGCTGCTGTGGATGATCAGCCTGGCGTTCAAGCCACCGTCGGACATCGTCTCGGGCAAACCCCAGTTCTGGCCCACCACATGGACGTTGGACAATTTCACCACGGTGTTCAGCCAGCCGCTGTTCACCCGTGCGCTGATCAACTCGATCGGCATCGCGCTGGTGGCCACCGTGGCCTCGGTGGTCATCGCGATGTTCGCCGCGTATGCGATCGCCCGGCTCGAGTTCCGCGGCAAGAAACTGTTGCTGTCGCTGGCGCTGGGCATCGCCATGTTCCCGCAGGCCGCCCTGGTCGGCCCGCTGTTCGACATGTGGCGGGGCTTAGGCATCTACGACACCTGGATCGGCCTGATCATCCCGTATCTGACGTTCGCCCTGCCGCTGTCGATCTGGACGATGTCGGCGTTCTTCCGGCAGATCCCGTGGGAGATGGAGTACGCCGCCCAGGTCGACGGCGCCACCGCCTGGCAGGCGTTCCGCAAGGTCATCGTTCCGCTGGCCGCACCCGGGGTGTTCACGACCGCGATCCTGACGTTCTTCTTCTGTTGGAACGACTTCCTGTTCGCGATCTCACTAACATCCACCAACAACGCGCGCACCGTGCCGGCGGCGCTGGCGTTCTTCCAGGGTGCATCGATGTTCCAGTCGGCGGTGCCGTACGTGATGGCCGCCTCGGTCGTCGTCACCATTCCCGTTGTCATCCTCGTGCTGATATTCCAACGGCGCATCGTCGCCGGCCTGACCTCTGGAGCAGTGAAGGGATAACCCATGGCCGAAATCACCATGCGAAACATCATCAAGCGGTACGGCGACGGATATCCGGCCGTCAATGACGTCAGCCTGGACATCGCCGACGGCGAGTTCATGATCTTGGTCGGCCCGTCGGGCTGCGGCAAGTCGACCCTGTTGCGGATGATCGTTGGCCTGGAAGACATCTCGTCGGGCGACATGATTATCGGCGGAAAGCGCGTCAACGACAAGGCGCCCCGCGACCGCAATCTGGCGATGGTGTTCCAGAACTACGCGCTGTACCCGCATTTGACCGTGTTTGAGAACATCGCATTCCCGCTCCGGTTGGCCGGCAAGCACTCCGAGGAACAGATCCGCACGATGGTCACCGACGCCGCCAGGACGCTGGAACTGCAGGAGCATCTGGACCGCAAGCCGTCGCAGCTCTCCGGTGGCCAGCGGCAACGGGTCGCGATGGGGCGGGCCATCGTGCGTCACGCCGACGCCTTCCTGTTCGACGAGCCGCTGTCCAACCTCGACGCCAAGCTGCGCGGCCAGATGCGCACCGAGATCCTGCGGCTGCAGCGGCGTCTCGGCATCACCACCGTGTACGTCACCCACGACCAGACCGAGGCGATGACCCTCGGCGATCGGGTCGCCGTGTTGAAAAAGGGTGTGCTGCAACAGGTCGCCAGCCCGCGCGAGCTCTACGAGCAGCCGGTGAACCTGTTCGTCGCCGGGTTCATCGGCTCCCCACCGATGAACTTCGTGCCCGGCGTGTTCCGCGGCGGAAACCTCGAGCTGCCGTTCGTGTCGATCCCCGCGCGCCCGGAGTGGGCCAACGTCGCCGAGGAGGGACGGCTATTCATCGTCGGGATCCGGCCGGGCAGCTTCGAGGACGCGTCCCTTGTCGATCCCGCGAAGGCCGGCCGCGGTACGACTTTCGACGTCACCGTCGACGTCATCGAATGGCTGGGCAACGAGCAGTACGCGTTCGTGCCCTACGAGGCGCCGGCCGACATCTCCCACCAGCTCGCCGACCTGGAACGCGAGCTGGACAGTGAACAGATGCGCACCCAGCTGTGTGTGTCGCTTGATCCGGCCAGCCGGGTGGCGGCAGGTGGCAGGGCCTCGCTGTGGCTGGACCCATCGCAGATTCATTTGTTCGATCCGCACAGCGGCGAGAACCTGACCCGGGCTGCCGGCCCCGTGTCCCCCGTGCCGGTCGCGGCCAGCGGCTGAGACGTGCGGGTACCCGAGCTGCGGCTGCGTGCGCCGACCGCGGATCTGCTGGCCCTGCCGTGGGACCTGCCGCTGTCGGAGTGGACGGTTCCCGACGTTCCGCTGCGCGATATCGCGGTGGGTCCAAGCCGGCATCTGGTCAAGTTCGTCGAGCGCGACGGTGCGCTCTGGGCGGTCAAGGAACTCCCGCCGCGCATCGCCGACAAGGAGTACGGGGTGCTGCGCCAGCTCGAGGACATGGGTCTACCCGCGGTGCGCCCGGCCGGCCTGGTGCGTCAACCCGAGTTTGATAGCGCGATCCTGCTGACCCGCTACCTCACCGGCTCGTGGCAGTACCGGCGCCTGTTCAGGCGGCTACCACCCGACCAGCCCAAGCATCGCGCGCGGCTGTTCGACGCGATGGCCAATCTGATGGTGGAACTGCACCGCCACGGCGTGTTCTGGGGCGATTGCTCCCTGGCCAATACGCTTTTCACCCGCGACGGCCAGGTGGTGCAGGCCTCGCTGGTTGATGCCGAGACCAGCGAGGTGCATCCGACACTGTCCGACGGTCAACGCGAACACGACATCCAGATTCTGGTCGAGAACGTCGCGGGAGGCATGGTCGACCTGGCCGAGCAGCTCAACCGCGAGGAGTTGGTCGATACGCTGATCAAGGAAGCGCAAGACATTTCGCGCCGCTACCAGCAGCTGTGGGAGCTTCTGCACGCCGAACCGGTGTTCGGCCTCGCCGACCGCTACCGAGTCGAGGGCACCATCCGCCGGCTCAACGAACTCGGTTTCGCCGTCGACGAGATCGCGCTGCGACCGATCAAGTCCGAGCCGGGGCAACTGCGGCTGCACGTCGCCGTCGGCGACCGCCGCTACCACACCCAGCACCTGCGCGACCTCACCGGCATGGACGTCGGCGAAGGGCAGGCCAGGATCCTTTTGGGCGACCTGCACACCTACCAGGCGCAGTTATGCCGGGAGGCCGGCCACGACGTTGACGAGTCAACCGCCGCCCGGCTGTGGGTAATGGAGGTCGCCACACCGGAGATGCACCGGGCACATGCCGCGGTCAGGCGTACCGGCACACCGATCCAGGCCTACTGCGACCTGCTCGAGATTCGCTGGCTGCTCAGCGAACAGGCCGGCCACGACGTCGGCACCGAACGGGCCCTGGCGGCGCTCGCCCGCGACCTCATCCCCACCGACTCGGCGGCGAAACTGGCCGTGGCGGAGGTCCCCACCGCACCGATGCCAGCGATCGAGCTGGACGAGTCGAACTGACCGGAGTGAAGTAGCGATTTCGGCGTGATCGGGTGCGCTCAGCACATAGCGCTCAGCGCGACCGATCACGCCGAAATCACACGACCAGGGGTAAACCCTCGCCTAGAGTTCACCATGGACCGTCACCCAAGTTCCACGAGTCTCGGGACATGCTCGCACCGCGCGTCGTACGGTTGTGCCGCCTGATCGCGAAAGCCAATCGGCGTCTTCAGAACTTTTGTACGACGTGGCGATCCCGGTGGACCATAGTTACCGGCGGAGACGTTTGCGCGCAGAGTCGTATAGGAATCGACGACCTTGCCAATCACTCGGATCGCCGGCTGCGCCGACAACTCGAATCGATGTCGCAATTACCCATAGAAGCGCTTCTGGACATCGAACTTGCCGTGTACACGCCCGATGTGCATCTGGGTCGACAGCCACGATGCCGCGCTGTTGCAGGCACGCAGGGTCGCTCCGAGAGCCCGCGCCTCGTCCTCGCTTGGCAGCATGCGAACCTTCAAGACCTGCTTCATAAGCGCACCGTAACGGGGTGCACCGACACCCTGGTGATGCCCAGGGAACGCCTAGTTCGTTCAGCATGTGCGCCCGACGATCTCACCGTACTTCGGGTAGCAACGCGCGGATCGACGTCGGGTTACGAGATGAACTGGTTCGCTGCGCGTACATGCGGCGCCGATCTTCGCCAGGGAGGACTCTATGGTTGACCAGCTAAACCAGCGCGAGATCGGCCGCGTCACCGTCCTGACGAATCCGATGTCGGGCCACGGCAATGCCAAGCACGCGGCCGAGCGGGCGATCGCACGGTTCCAGCAGCGCGGCGTCGATGCGTGCGAAATCGTCGGCGCCGACGCGGATCACGCGCGCCAACTGCTCGACGAGGCGCTCGCGCAAGGCACCGACGCTCTTGTGGTGTGCGGCGGCGACGGCGTTATTTCCCTTGCGCTGCAGTCGTTGGCGCTCGGGGACATCCCGCTTGGCATCATCCCGGCCGGCACCGGCAACGACCACGCGCGCGAATACGGCCTTCCCAGAAACGATCCCGAGGCGGCAGCCGACGTTGTCGTCGACGGTTGGACAGAGAGCGTCGACCTCGGGCGCATCGACAACCACGCTGGCACGCAGAAGTGGTTCGGCACGGTGATGGCGGCCGGATTTGATTCTCTGGTCAGCGACCGCACAAATCGTATGCGTTGGCCGCACGGCAGGATGCGCTACAACCTGGCGATGGTCGCCGAAATCTCACAGCTACGGCCGCTGCGGTTCCGGCTGGCGTTCGACGACGGCAAGACGATCGTCACCGACCTCACACTGGCCGCGTTCGGCAACACGAAGAGCTACGGCGGCGGCATGCTGATCTGCCCCGAGGCCGATCACGCCGACGGCCAACTCGACATCACAATGGTGCACGCGACGTCGCGAACCCGGCTGATTCGCTTGTTCCCCACCGTTTTCAAGGGCACGCACGTCGAACTGGACCGGGTCTCCACCGAGCGCGCGCGATCGGTCAGCGTCGACTCCCCCGGCATCAACGCCTACGCCGACGGCGAGTACGTGTGTCCGCTGCCGGTCGACGTGTCCGCGGTGCCTGCCGCGCTGAAGATTCTGCTGCCCCGTTCCTAGCGCGAGCAGACATAAAAACTGCCCAATTTGGCGCCGAAATAGGCACTTTTGCGTCTGCTCGCGAGTGAAATCTTTATCCCACGCCGCGGCTCAGCCAGCTGACCTCAGCGGCGTCGCCACCGTCGCGGTAAGGCTCCAGCGCCTCGTCCCACGCGGTGCCGAGCACCGAATCGAGTTCGGCGGCGAGTACGTCGGCCCCCGACGCCATCAACGTGCGCAGCCGCATCTCGCCGACCATCACGTCGCCGTTGGCGCTCATCGCGCCGCTCCACAGGCCCAGTTGCGGGGTGTGGCACCAGCGGTGCCCGTCGACGCCCGCGCTCGGGTCCTCGGTCACCTCGAATCGCAGCACCGACCACGAGCGCAGCGCGTTGGCCAGTTGTGCCCCCGTGCCGACCGGCCCGATCCAGTTGGTGACCGCGCGCAGCTGTCCCGGCATGGCGGGTTGCGGCGTCCACTTGAGGTTCGCCCTTGCTTGAAGGGTCGACGACAACGCCCACTCGACGTGCGGGCATACCGCCGCGGGTGAGGCATGGATGTACACCACACCAGTCGCCGCGTCGGCGAATTGGTTCGCTGCACGCATCTACTGCTCCTTCGGCTCCACGAGGGACGTCTTCCCCAACGACCTGGTGAATCCGAATTACAGCTGTGTCGTGCGTGTCTATTGTGCCTTGTGATGCATGTGTTGCGCTAGTGTGCTGAGAATTCTCTCAGCACTTCGTCAGACAGCTCCGGCCAGCGGGGGTAAGCCCACTCCCCGAAGTCGCGGTCGGTCAACACCACGAGGGCCAAGTCGGCGTCTGGATCGACCCACAAAAACGTCCCTGACTGGCCAAAATGCCCGTACGTGCGGGCCGAATTGGACGATCCGGTCCAGTGCGGCGACTTGGCGTCCCTGATCTCGAAGCCGAGCCCCCAGTCATTGGGCCGCTGCACCCCGAACCCCGGCAACACCCCGGTCAGACCCGGAAACTGCACGTCAATCGCCTCGCCATGCATCTGCGGCGACACAATCCGAGGCCGCAGCAAGTCGCCGGCGAAGGCGGTCAGGTCCACGACCGTCGACGTCACCCCGAAGCCCGCCGCTTCGGCGCCGCCCTTCAACGAGGAATCGGACATCGCCAGCGGCTCGAAGACCGCTTCGGCCAGGTAGCCGCCGAATTCGATGCCCGACGCCTGCTCGATCGTCTCGGCGAGCACCTGAAATCCGTAATTCGAGTAGACGCGGCGCTGGCCGGGCTTGGCCAACAGCTCCGGCGACTGCATCGAGTACCCGGCCGCGTGCGCCAGCAGGTGCCGGACCGTGGACCCCGGCGGGCCGGCCTCGGTGTCGAGTTCGACCACGCCCTCTTCGATCGCGATCTGCGCGGCCCGGGCCACCAGCGGTTTGGTCACCGACGCCAGCGCGAAGCGCCGCCGCGGGTCGCCGTGCTCCGCGACCACACCGGACGGGGCGACAACGGCTGCGGCGGCAGATTTGACCGGCCAGTCGGCGATAGCGTCGAGGGCGGACATCGACGCGAGCCTATGCCATCAGGTCGTGTTGGTATGCGTATGCCGTCGCGGCCGACCGGGACGGCAGCCCGAGCTTGGTGAAGATGTGGTTCAGGTGGCTAGCGACGGTCTTCTCGCTGATGGAAAGCTCGGCCGCGATGGCCCTGTTGGTCTTGCCC
>JBKOYU010000554.1:0-1561 GCA_046725575.1 Actinomycetota bacterium
CTGCAGGATCGCCCGTGCAATCGGAGCTATCAGTCGTCCGGGAAAGCGCTTCCACCCGCCGTGCGCCTCACGTCGGAGATGAGGTGCTGTACCTGGTCGGGATCCGTCAGGTCGGCCCAGCGTGCCTCGACACCGGCCGGCAGTTTGGCTAGCGCCGTGCGATTGGCCGGGGTGTCCAGGTCCGTCGTGACGACGCGGCGGCCGTCGGCCGCTAACTGGCGTACCGTCGCCGAGCCGACCAGGCCAAAGCCGCCCGTAACGAGCAGTGTGTCAGCCATAGCGCCTCCTACCTGCGGATATGCCATTCTCATTTTCGAAAGTACCATGCTCGTCACTAGGGGGATCAAGCAGGATAGGGCGGGGCATGGGCAGCAATGGGGTGGACAAGCCAGAAACCGCCGTGTGCTATTTCAGGCAGCTGCCGCCGTCGACCGGAAGCGTCACGCCGGTGATATAGCGGGCTTCCTCCGACGCCAAGAAGAGCACTGCGTTGGCGATGTCCTCGGGTTCGACCCAGCCGATCGGCAGCGTGTGCATCAACTGGCCGACGACCTTCGTGTCGTCTGGGCCGGGGTTCTCCAGGTCGGGGCGGAATAGCTTCATCGTGCCCTCGTTCATGAACAGCGGGGTGTTCACGTTGGTCGGGTGCACGGAGTTGACGCGGATGTTCTGCACGCCGAGTTCGACCGCGAACGTCCGCATCAGGCCCACCACACCGTGTTTGGCGGCGACGTAGTGGCCGGTGTGCGGGTAGGCCTTCAGGCCGCCGACCGAGCTGGTCAGGATGATCGAGCCGCCGCGGCCGCCCGCAAGGATGTGGGGCACGCCGGCCTTGACGGCCTTCCAGACACCGCCCAAGTTGACGTCGATCATGTCGGTCCAGTCGGGCTCGCTGGTCTTGTCCAGCGTCGCGCCGCCGTTACCGATGCCTGCGTTGGCGACGATGATGTCGAGTCGGCCTAGCTGCTCGACACCAGCGTCTACCGCGGCCTTCAGTGCGTCGTAGTCGCGGACGTCGACCTCGGCGGTGTAGATGCGGCGGTTCTGGCCCTTGACCAGATCGGCGGTCTCGGCCAGGTCCTCCGGCGTGGACAGCGGAATCTGCACGCTGTCGATCTGCTTGCAGATATCGATCGCGATGATGTCGGCGCCCTCCTGCGCCAACCGCACCGCATGCGCACGACCCTGTCCACGCGCCGCGCCGGTGATGAACGCGACCTTACCTTCAACACGTCCTGTCATAACTACCTCAATTCTTCACTTGCAGAAGCGAACTCATGAAATGAATGCGGGCATCGCGTCCCAGCCACGCACGGTGGACGTCGGGGACAGGGCCGCGTTGTCATAGTCGATTTCCCAGTCGGGAACCGCTTGAGAATCTCCTCGAGCGCGATGCGCCCTTCCAGGCGAGCCAGCGCAGAACCGAGGCAGTAGTGGGTGCCGACGCTGCTGGCAAGGTGCTGGCCGAGCGGGTGGTGAAATGCGCCGCAGGTCGTGACGACGTTGATGCCCGCCGCCAGCAGCCGGCACAACTCGCCGAGGTTGAGCGCGTTCGGCATGT
>JBKOYU010000028.1:0-8346 GCA_046725575.1 Actinomycetota bacterium
CCGCACAGGTCTGCGAATGCAAAGAAACTACAAGTTCGAAACCTTTGGCGTGCAGTCGGCGCCAAATGCCGCCGTTCCAAAGACCAACCTGAATCGACAGCCTCATAGATTTCAGGCGAGCGTGGCGAGGATTTGCTTGAGGTCACGACGTTGCCGCGGCGTCACATTTTTCAATATGCACAGTTCAGCCTCGCGGACGAGACGTTCCATTTCGTCCAACAAGAGGACGCCCTTCGCCGTCAGCGTGATAGGGCGCGCTCGGCCGTACAGTACAGTCGGCGGACGCTCGAGGAGGCCGCGCTCAATGAGTTCCTGAACCAATACATTCGTTGCCTGTGGCGACACCCCCAGCGCGCGAGCCAATTCGGCGTTCGATGCGCCCGCCGCACGAGACAGCATTCGCATGCAGAGATACTGCGGGAAGGCCAGACCTCGCGTTGCAAGCTTCGCGGTGACCTGTGAACGAAAACTGCTGTATACACGGTTCAATAGGTAGCCAAGTGGCTCGTCCTCAGGTACCCGCGCTTTGCTCACCCGGGCACTGGGAGCCACAGCGTGTTCCTCACCAATTCTGCATATGGCGGAGTCGAGGCGTTTGTCTGTAACTCCCTGCGCCACTTCGACATCACGCTCCTGCGCCACGCGAAATGACCTCACTCAACGCGAGTGTCTGACGCATGGCCACACTGTCGTCCGTCAACGACCCACCGGACAGGACCTCGGGCGCTTCTTCGGCGGTCCACCACTGTGAGCCGATGCCGATAACGGACGCCCCTACTGGCAGGCATCGGATTACCGCCGTTGCACCGAGGCGGTCGCTTACACCTCCGACGGCTGCGCAGCGATCCCCAACTGGTGCATCAAGCTGAAGCCGCCCAGGACCTCGCACACCGTCGAAATGCTCGCAATGGACCCACCGGAGACTCGAATACGGTCGACGGTACGAGCTGCGAAGCGCCTGCCGGTCGGCGGCATCCCGAAGAACTCACCCCGCCAGGTTCCTGACCCAAGCAGGAAGACCACTGCCTCGTCCTCGCGGCTGATTTGGTCGGTTACGGAGATTGTGAGATCAGGGAAGGCGGTGCAGAACCCCTGCAACATCGAAATGATATTGTCGCGCCCCTCGATCGGGCTTTCATGTTCAAAGACGACATCCGGGGCGAGCAGGTTCGTCACTGTTTCGAAATCCCGCCGATTGACCGCGGCAAAGTATTCCTTCGCGACAGCATCCGCCTTCGCGACTGCATCCGTTGAAGTCACAGGCTTCTCCTCACGATTGTTGTGTCGACGCCGCGCGCGGCACCGTTGCTCCCGGTTGACAGTTAGCCTAGGAGCGCTGGGGCGTAGCGGGAAACGGTTCGTGTCAATAGGCTCGCATTGATTTCGTCGATGAGATCGGCTCGCGCATGGACGCTGGGTTCACGTCTGCGCAGGGCGGTCGCGCGCTCGGCCCGACGGGCGATCAGCCGCGGAAGCAGCGTGATCAACCGCGTGTCGCGCCTGCCCGTGCATCGTATCGGCAACGTCCGCACATAACGACTCCGAGGTAAGGGCTTGTGCGCGGACCACAGGGCGCCCAAGGTCTACCCGCGCCCGACAGGTGGCTCGCGCCGACGGGTGCTCAACGTCGTAATCGTTGCCGCTTCACAGAGGAGCTTCGTGGCCGGCTCGGCTGGAACGTCTAGCGCTTAACCCGGCTTGCGACCCGAATATTGGCCACGTGCAGGATCATTCGTCGTCGCTGAGGCCGTGGCCGCGCGGTATGACGGGGCCGATCTGGCGGATCTGAGTCGAATCTCACGCAAATCACAGCCGCCGACCGTTGACGAAATCGCCACGTGTTAGTGCGGCTCCATTCCCGACGTTGCAGTCCATCGATCCACACCGACGATCTGTTCATCTGGTCGCGTCGGAAATCAGGTCCTCATCGGCGATAGTCGCCTCAATGCGCCGGACGGCCTTGCCGAGCGCGGCTAGGTTATGCCCCAGCACGTCGGCGCGGGGCATAGCGGTGGGTGTGACGATGTTGACGGAGCCCACGACCTGCCCGTGGTGGCGTACCGGTAGTGCAAGGCCGCTGAGGCCGGGCTCGACCTGGTCGTTGGCCAGTGCGTAGCGCTGGATTCGGGTCGTTCGTAACAGGCGCAGCACGCGTACCCGGTCGTGGATCCATGAATCCAGGGGGTGGTCCGAAGCGGCAAGCCGATTGGTGATCATTTCGGCTTCGGCAGGGTCGACATGTGCCAGATAACTGCACCCAATGCTGCTGGACATCGGGATGAGCTCGCCGGTCATGTCGCGATGATGGAAGTTCGTCGGCAAGGTGTGGGTCGATATCAGAACCAACATCCTGCCGTCTTGGAATTTGGCGAGGTTTGCCGGCCATTTCAGTTTCGTCGTGAGGTCGCGCAGGACAGGTGTGGCAGCGTCGATGAGCGCGTCGCTGGGTTGCGCTCCCGCGCTCAGTTCCAAGGCGCGCGGTGTCAGGCGATAACGCCCGTCCGCGGGCGCACGTGCGACGTAGCCGCCGTCTTCCAACGTGGCGAGTAACCGGTAGACGCTGGTGCGGTTAAGTCCGGTCGCCGCGCTGAGCCCGGGCACCGTGGTGACGCCGCGCCCGATCGCGCTGAGCAGGTCCAACCCCCGTAGCAGCGCTCGGACGGGTCGATGGCCTCGATCGGACGGCATCGACCGACGACCGGCGCGATTTCCATCAGACATCGTCAGACCTCGAGAACCAGTCGCGGGCTCTTCGACCGCGAACAACACGGGGTGATCCACCGATTCTGCCGGTGTTCCTCATCGCTTTGGAAGCAATCGCGGTGATCCGGGATACCGTCGATCACCTTGAGAAGGCAGGTCCCGCATACTCCTTCCTCGCACGAGACGGGCACATCGATCCCTGCCTGGGCAAGCGCAGCGACGATCGTTTGGTTCTCGGTCACCGAGACGGTCTGCCCACTCAATTGCGCCTGCACTGAGAATTCGTGTCCGCTCACCGGCGGCGCGCCGCGGAACCGCTCGAGACTGATCTGGTCCTTGGGCCAGCCAAGGCCCGCCGCCGTCGCGCACAGCGCGTCGAGGAGTCCCGTTGGGCCACAGAAGTACAACTGGACGCCGGGCCGGGGCCGGGCAAGCACGCGCTGTGGGTCGAACCGCTGATCGGCAGGGCCGTCGTCGAGGTGTACGTACACACTTTCCCGGTAACCTTCGGTACGCAATTCGGTCAGGAAGGCCGCCCGAGAAAGGGTGCGCACGCAGTAGTGCAATTCGAACGAGGCCTGCTGTTCGTGCAGAGCCCGCGCCATCGCGATCAGCGGGGTGATTCCGATGCCCCCCGCGACAAGAATCGTGTGCTCGACATCGGCGACCAGCGGGAAGTCGTTGCGCGGCGGTCCGATCCGAACGACGGTCCCAGGCCACAGCGACCGGTGCACGGCCGCCGATCCGCCACGGGAGTTCGGATCGAGCAGCACGGCGATGCGTAGCGCGCCGCCACTCCCATCGCACACCGAGTAATGCCGGATCACCCCGGGCGCGACTTCCACAGGGATGTGGGCGCCGGGCTCGTAACCGCTCAGCGAGGATCCGTCAACGGCGTGTAATTCCAATCCGACGATGTCTTGGGCTGCGATCCACCGCCGCGCGACGACTGCATCGATGCGGACTGGACCGGCGGCCGCTGGTGATCCGGCGGCGTGCTCCCACGGCGGCCGTGAAGAGGTCACCGCACTGGGTCGCCGGTGCCGGGCGTTGCCGCACTGCGCTCCGCTGCGGCCAGACGATCCATGATGCGGTGGGCCCGCACGAGGCCTTTGTCCTGTCGGATCGCCATGTCAACCGATCCGGGCGTCAACGCGATCATTCGCTGCTGAGCTTCAACGATCACCAGATCCTGGTGGTGGACGACGTCGTTATCCTCGCGCATTTGCTTGGTCAGCACGTCATCGTCGATCTCGAAATTGCGGGCAACGAACACCCAGTAATGGTGGGTTTCGTCGGTCTCGGGGGTAATCAGGTGGTCGATGCGCAGCTCCACGTTCGCGGCGTGATCGCGGTTGCCGAACTGGATCGAGGTGAAACACGGTGGATACCAGGTTGAGACCGATGTCCGTTCGATACGGCCGGTGAAACCGCCCCATCGCTGCACCGCGGGACTGGGTTCGACATCGGGGATGATGCGGGTGTTTCTCACGGTGTCGCCAACGACGTCAGTGACCAACGGGTCGTGGGCCAAGGCGCTGGGATCAAATCCGATCGTATCGGCATGGACGAACGCCACGTGGCCCAGATCGAGCAGGTTGTCGGTCATCAGCAGATGGCTGGCCTGAACATGGTAGTAGTACGACGTGTCGTGGTGCCATTGATCCGATGCCCGCCACGGGAAGTGCGGAATGGCCGCCGGATCGGCTGCAGCGGGATCTCCGGGCCAGATCCACACGATCCCTTGACGTTCGGCGACGGGGAACGCGCGGATATGCGCCGCCTCGGCGACCGAGTCCTGACTAGGGATCAGGCTGCACCGCCCGTCCGGGCCGAACTGCATTCCGTGATAAGGGCATTCGATGTTGTCGCCGACGAGCTTGCCCAGCGAAAGTGGTGCGCGCCGATGCGAACACACATCGCGCACAGCCACCGGCTCGCCGCTTTGGGTGCGGTACAAAGCCGTTGGGACACCCAGCAGAATTCGTTGCACCGGCTGGCGGTTGACCTCTTCGGCAAGCGCGGCGACATACCAGAAATTGCGCAGCATCGTCATTGATCTCTCGATTTCTCGCGGCCGGCGACCAGCATCGCTCGCTCAACTGGCCCAATGTCGTTCACCACGCTAGGCGTGGGCGGCGCGTCAGTCAGCGTCGCGGGCCCGCTTGTTCGCCTGGCGAACAGAAAAACCTGCACACGCCACGCGCCGATGCGCCCCGGCCGCGATGTGGGGACGATGGTGCGGCGCAAAGCGTAGGTGCGCCGTTCGTCATCACCGGCCCGGGGATTGACAGCTATCTGGGTTGCGGTGCGGTGTCGCGCGTTTGGCCCGATCAATCTCTCGACGACAGCTCGGTTCGCCGGGTCGTCCGGCACAGGCGAGGTAGTACTGGGAGGAGTCGACGATCGCGGTGATAACGACGTCGGTGCTTTCATGCGATAACGCCAACTCGGTACCGGCCCGAAAGAGAAGAGCAAACTCGACACAGCGGCCGCGTAGCGGTGGAACGCTCCGTTCCGCGGCCGCTGTGGTAATCGGGAACGTCGTGATTCCAGCTGAGATGCACTGCCTTTCAAGGCCGACAGCGGCGGCCCGGTTTCAGGATGGTGTCCGATCGGGGGGCCTTGAACGCCGCGCAGGATGGCGTGTACATCGCCGACGCTGACCGGTCGTGGATTGGCATGGCCGGCCTCGGCGATCTGCCCCGCCGCCTCGGAGATGTCGGCTTCTCGCAAGCCGAGTTCAGCCAGCCCAGCCCATCGTCGTGCCCGTTTGGATCCGGCTCTAGCCAAGCCGGTGCGTGGATCCGCGACCCCCGATTATGCGGGCCCAAAGGAATCCTGGTTCATCCACCGGCGGGTCACGGTTCGCCGCGCCTAGTAGCATCAGGATCTTCTGACCGTCAGGAATTACCGCGTCTCCAATCCCGGTGTCTGCGATTGCGGTACGAAAGAAGGCCTGCACTGGCGACTGTCAGCGCACCGCCTATCGAATGCGAAGCGGGCCAGCGATGGCAACGGTCTCAACTGTTCCCACTAGGCGGAATCCGTCGCGAACGATTATGACCTAATCCATTGCCTACCATGTTGTGCCGCAGAACTATTCAATAGGCGGTGGCGTACCGAGCGGGTGGTGGCCAGCAGTTGTTCGGCGGTCAAGAGCCAGCAGCTGAGCTGTCATGGTGCGACTGCCATGCTGTCCACAAGCGGCTGCGCCGCCGCCACTCTGAGGGCTGGCCACCAAGTGCTCCCGCGCCAACTCATAACGCAGACGACGAGCCATCATCAAAGCAAAGAACCCCGCCCTACAAACCTCGATCTCCCCTCTGTGATCAGAGCGTGGAGCGTTGGGCACTGCCGGTCGCGGCCGCGCAATTTTACGAGTTTCGGTGGGAGTCATGGAGTTACGAGGAATTTCTGCCCCGTTGCCCGCCTGACGTACTCGTTGAAGGCGTCCGGTTGGAGCATTCCGGGCAGTGACACTTCGCGGGTGTAACTGCTTGCGAAGGTCGTGGTGAGTTCGTCGGCCACGCGGGCGCGCAACCGGCCGATGGTCTCGGCCCCGGCGCCCTGAAGAAATGGGGTGAGCAGCCATCCCCCGATGCCCCATGCCATGCCGAAGTTCCTGTTGAGGACCGTTGGGCTGGTGTCCAGCGCGCCGTAGATGTACACCTGCTTGTGCACGCTCGACCCGTAGCGTGAGTACTCCCCCGCCCTCGCGTTGGCCGCCTCCTCCATGCCGTTGAGGATCTGGCTGGCCAGCGTTCCACCGCCCGTGGCGTCGAAAGCAAGGGTCGCGGAGGTTGCCTTGAGAGCCTCGACGAGGTCTGCCGAGAACGACGGCGACGTCGAGTTGAGGACATGGGCTGCGCCAAGCGACCTCAGCAGCTCCTCTTGCTCGGGCTTGCGGACGATGTTGACCAGCGGGATGCCGTCCTTCTGACAGAGCTTGACCAGCATCTGGCCCAGATTGGATGCCGCGGCGGTGTGGACCAGAGCCGAATGTCCCTCGCGGCCCATGGTTTCCGTCATGCCTAGTGCGGTCAATGGGTTGACGAAGGATGATGCCCCGTCTTTCGCCGAAGCGCCGTCGGGCAGGACCAGGCATGCTCGCGCGTCGACGGCACGGTATTGCGAGTACATGGCCCCGCCGGCGATGCCCACGGTCTTGCCCAGCAGGGCTTGGGCCGCGTCGGACGATCCCGCTGCGACGACGGTGCCAGCGCCCTCGTTGCCGACGGGGAGGGGCTTGTCGAGGCGAGCGGTCATTGTCTTCACCGCGCCCTCGGCGAGGGGCGCGGTGACGACGGGACGATCGGGTGTGCCCGTGACCGTCGCGTGGGTCATGTCCGCGCCGGCGACGAGGAGGCCCAAATCGGAGGGGTTGATCGGCGAGGCCTCGATGCGTACGAGTACCTCGTTGGGGGCGGGGGTCGGGACCGGCACGTCGTGCAGCGAGAGTTCGAGGATGCCGGCCGAGGTGACCAGCGATCGCAGCTCGAGGGCTTCGCCAGGGAGATCTACAGTCATGCGTGATGCCTCATTACTGGTCTCGGGGGGTGCTTGTTCGGTGACAACTCATGACGCCGGTGAAAGTGTTCCCCCACCGGGTTGTCCGGTTACACACGGCCAAGACGTGTTCCCAATCGGATTCATAGGTTCGATCTCGCGCGGTGCTCAGTCCGGGCACCACCTCGTCGGCCGTGAGCCGACGCCGATAACGCACGCCCGTACTGGCAGGCATCGGATTATCCCGTTGGTATGCGGGCTCATCAGGGCCGATCAATCGACGACCGCCGTGGTCACGGCGAAGCCGGCGATGAATTCCTTGATGGGTCGGTAGAATTCGTAGGTGACCTGGTAATCGCCGCACTCGCGCAGCGCGCTGTAGGCGGTCACCCAAGTGCGGATCTCGTGCGCGGAGTGCCCGGCCACCGCTTCCATTTCCTCGGTGTCGTATTCGTCGAACGCCTCGACTCGGCCCGCCCGGCAGACTGCGAGGAAGTCGCGGTCCCACTCCGGGTTGAGTTCCATGATGTCGGCGGTTCCGGCGGCGAACCTGCGAGCGGTCTCGATCGTCCGTCGTTCACGGGCGGCACGGGCTTCGGGGGTCGGGTTGCGACCGTGGATGAGGAAGTCGCGTTGCGGGTCCGTCGCGGTGGCGTACCGCGGGACGGGAGGGTCATGGGACAGTCCGCCGGAGCCGATGAAGAGAACACGCTCGGCGCGACCGCGGAAGAACTGCCCGATTGCCTCCCCCAGCTGACGTACGCGCGCCATCGAGACCAGCGGCTTGGCAACGGAATTGACGAACACGGGGATGACGGGCAGAGCGGCGGGGTCCGGGTCGAGCAAGATCTCCAAGGGCTGAACGGCTCCGTGATCGATCCTCATGTCGCGCGAGACGGCCAGATCGATCCCGCGGCCGATCACGAACTCAGCCAGGTCTTCGACCAGATCGGGTACGTCGAGCGTGCCGGCGTAGGAGCCGTAGTCGCCGACCCCGTGGGCGCGGTACCCCACGCAGTACGGCGGCATCAGATCGTAGAAGAACCCGTTGTAGTGGTCGGGTCCGATGTTGACGATCAGGTCGGGTGCGAACGAACGAACGAAGTGGCGGGCTTGATCGAACGCCGCGGTGAC
>JBKOYU010000514.1:0-10257 GCA_046725575.1 Actinomycetota bacterium
CGGTGCGCGATGTCGCCGCGGCGGCCGGCGTTGATCCCGCGATGATCCGGCACTACTTCGGCAGCAAGGCTGAACTATTTCGCGCGACGATGGGCTGGCCGTTCGAGCCCGCCGAGATCGCAGCCCGAATCACCGGCGGTGATCGCCGCGAGATAGGCGAACGGCTCACGCGAGTCTTCTTCGAGGCATGGGAGCACCCGGATTCGCGCGCGCCGCTGCTGGCGATTCTGCGCGGGGCGGCCACCCATGACGAGTCGGCGAACCTGGTGCGCCAATTCATTCAGGGGCAGGTGTACTCCCACATCGCGGCGGGCCTTGCCGAGCCGGACGCCGAGCTTCGGATCGATCTTGCGATGGCACAGCTGCTGGGCATCGCCTACCTGCGGCACATCCTGCGGGTGGAACCCGTCGCCTCGACGCCGGTGGAGGAACTCATCAGGCGGGTCGCACCGGTGATCAGCTCCCACCTCATTACGTGAGTAGCGACTTCCATGATCGGTGGTTCAGTCCACGTCCAATACCGCCTTGCCGGCAGCCCGGCGGTCCAGCAATGCCTGCGCCGCTTCGGACACCTCGGTCCACGACGTCCGCAGGCCAATCTGCGGATCGAGCTCGCCGGCCGCGAGCAGTTCCACCACTCGCATGCCACGGTCAACCCGACCGCGCGACGGTTATTCCGCTAGCTTCGTGCCGGAGCAAGCCGCTTGAGGGCAAGCCCACCCTCGAACGGCCGGTAGCCAAACGCGGCCGGAGAGACATAGCCCGTGTCCCCCAACGGCGTTTGCACCTCGGCGATCGTCGGGCCGATCTGAGCGGCGACCGGCGCCAGGGCTTCCAAGTCGAACCGGTACAGCCGCCCCGCGTTGCCGGCCAGGATCTTGCGGCACACGTCCTCTGGGCGGTCATGCAAGGCCCACCGGATGGCCAGCTTGGAGTGCGGCGCAAAGCCTTCCTCGTGCGGATAGTCGCTGCCCCACATGATGTGAGCTGCGCCCATGTAATCGATCATCGAGGACTCGAACGGCATGAGTTCAGACGCCAGATAGCAGTTCCGCTTCGCGTACTCGCTCGGCGCCATGGTCAGCTGGTCGATCGACGAACCGCCGAACATCCCATACGTGCGGTTGCCCGCTTCGGATTTCATGCTGGGCACCATGGCGTCGAGCAACATCATCTGCTGCTGCAGCCACAGGGTGCCCTGCTCCGTCGGCACGAACCGCAGTGTCGGGTGGCGCTCGAACACCCCGGCAAGGATGAGGTGCGAGACCGTGCGCTGAGCCCACATCGCCATCTCGGTGACCAACACGGCGTTGGAGGCCGGCTGATCCATTGGCATCGCCGGACTGCCCGCCCCGGCGTGCTGAACCACCGTCAGGTCGAGGTCCGTGCAGAGCGCCCAGATCGGTTCGTAGCGGGTATGAAAGAGCGGAGCGACATTCGGATCACCGGGCGAGACGGCGGGGATCAGCACCCCTCCGAAGCACTCCTGCGCGACACCCCAGCGGATCTCTTCAAGCGCCGCGTCGATGTCGTTGGGGAAGATCTGAATCAGTCCTCGGCGCCGCGTCGGGGCCAGCGAGCAGAAGTCGATCTGCCAGCGGTTGTGGGCTTGCACACCCGCCCAACGCTTTTCGAACTCCTCACGGGTGCGCGGCAGGCTGATGGTGATGTTGGGAGTGGTCGGGAAGAACGGGGGAACCGTGTTCGGAAGCAGCACCTCAGCGGCCACCCCGTCAGCGTCCATTTCCGACATCCGGAGTTCGTGGTCCCAGTTGCGCTTTGCGGTGGCGATGATCAAGTCATCGAACGGGCTTTCATAGGTTTTTGCCCATGCGTCGAAATCGTCGTGCAGCCGAGCCGGGAGGTACGGCTTGTAGTCGTACAGGTCGGCCCCGGCGTGGGTGTCGGTCGAAATGACAACGTAGCGATCGATCGTGTCCCAGGTAGCCATTGCCCCATCCTTCTCCCGGCCGGGCCGACGCAGGCGGGATTCGTCATTCCCCGTGGATGTCGAGGCCGTGCGCGGCGGCGAAGGCCATGGCCTGCTCGATGTCGACCTTCGCCCCGCGCAGCGCCGCGGTTGTCCACAGCGTCGGGTCCACCCGTGCGCCCCGCAGATCGACCTCGTCCAGCTTGGCGTTCTGCAGCCGGGCGCCGCTGAGATCGGCGCGCCGAAGCACGGCCTTGCGCAGGTCGGCATCCACCAGGCTGGCTTCCCGCAGCCGGCAGTCGGACAGGTCAACACTGCGCAGATCCGACGCGCCGAGCACGGTCAGCGTGAAGTCGACCTCGACGAGCTTGATCGGCCGCATGCGGCATTCGGTGAACACCGAACCCAGGAAACTGCAATGACGAAAGGTGCTGTGCAACAAAGACGTCCGGCGGAAGGTGCAATTGCGGAACGCCGAGCCGACATGCTCGGATTCAGACATGTCGACGCCGCTGAAGTCGCATCCGGTGAACACGACGCGCTCGGTGCGCAGTCGGCTCAAATCGTCATCGCGGAAGTCGTGGCCGTCGAATTCCCGTTCGGCCCAGACCGTTTCGTCGTCAACCACGCGGTCAGCCGCGCAGCGGCGTGAGGGTGTTCAGCGCGTATTCGGTGACGGCGATCAGCGCGGCCTTGGTTGAATGGCGGTCGCGGGCGTCGACGGTGGTGATCGGGATGTCGTCGCGCAGCGCCAGCGCCCTGCGGACTGCATAAGCGGGATGCCTTGGTGCCCCGTCGAATTCGTTGATCGCGATCAGGAACGGCAGGTTGCGCGCCTCGAAGAAGTCGACCGCGGCGAAGCTGTCCTGCAGTCTGCGGACGTCGACGAGAATGATCGCGCCGATGGCGCCGCGGACCAGGTCATCCCACATGAACCAGAACCGGCGCTGCCCCGGTGTGCCGAACAGATACAGCACCAGGTCCTCGTCGAGGGTGATGCGGCCGAAGTCCATCGCCACCGTCGTGGTGTTCTTGGTCGGGGTCAGCTCGAGGCCGTCGACCCCTTCCGAGGCGTTGGTCACCAATGCTTCGGTACGCAGCGGCATGATTTCCGATACCGCCCCCACGAACGTCGTCTTCCCGGCGCCAAACCCACCGGAGATGACGATCTTCGTCGAGGCGGCGTCCCGCCTCTCAGAGCGCTCGTAGGCCACGCAGCGTCCTTCCTATCAATTCGCGTCGTTCGTCGTCGGTGGTGGTGGAGTCACCCAGGGTGGTGTGCACCCGCAGATAACCCTGCGTCACGAGGTCGCCGATCAGCACGCGCGCCACGCCGAGTGGCAAGGATAAGACGGCGGCGACCTCGGCGACCGACGGGCTGTCGGCGCACATCGTCAGGATCTGGCCGCGCACATCGTTTCCCGGCCAGCGCGGCGGTTTCTGTGGCGCGGCCAACGTTTCGACCGGAGCCTCGAGCGGCAGATTGATGCGGGAATCGGTCCGGCCAGCCGTCAGGGTGTACGGCCGAACCAGCTGGGGTTCGTCCGTATCGTCCCGTTCCCAGAGCGATCCCCCGGTCGTCCCCCTGCCCTCCGGGCGGGTGGTGCCCCCAGCGCTCCTGTTGCCCTCCGGATGGTCCATAGGCGGCTCACGAGTGCTGCGCGGCGCGTCGTGCCGACTGGACCATGGCGCCCACTCGCTCCACCAAAATGGCCATCTCGTAACCGATCTGGCCGATGTCGCAGTTGCGGGTCGCCAGCGTCGCGAGGTTGGAGCCGTCGCCGACGCGCATCAGCAGCAGATACCCGTTCTCCATCTCGACGACGGACTGCAGCACGTATCCGCCGTCGAACAGCTGCGAGGCGCCCGTCGACAGGCTGGCGAGGCCGGAGGCCACCGCGGCGAGCTGGTCGGCCCGTTCGGTCGGCATGTGCTCACTGGCCGCCATCAGCAGGCCGTCGGCGGACACCAAGACGGCGTGCGAGACACCGGATACTTCGCGGGCGAACTTGGAGACCAGCCAGTCGAGCGAATCGCGCTGCGTCGAACGTGGCGGATGGGTCATTCGTTATCGGTTCCTCTGATTTCTTGGGCGTGTGATCGCCCGGCATGCACACCACCGAAATGGTTGCTGATGCTTGCGCGGACGGCGTCTGGATCGCGCGGCGGAATCGGTCCTCCGCCAGTGCCGAACTCAGCCGCCGATGCTACCTGGTCGTCGCCGTCGTCGCTCCTGTGAGCACCGCCGTTGAGGCGTCGGCTTCCGCGGGACGGACCGTTGGGGCCTACGGCGTCGACCGCCCCCGGCACCAGGCGCGCACCGGGCTCACGGACCGGCAGCCCCTCCTCGGTGTGCTCAACAACCGGCGCCTCGTCTGCTGCCGCGGCTGCCGACCAGCCGTGATCCCACACCGATTCCCAGTTCAGGTCCTCGCTCTTGGCCAGTTCGGTGGGATCGACGAGCCACTCGGACAGCATCTTCTGGTAGATCGCGTCGTCGGCACCTGCCGTCAGGGACGGTTCGCGCACAGCGTGCCGAGCGGGCTCGGGCTGCGGCTGCTCGGCCGCGACGGGCGGCTCGAGCTTCCCGGACGGCTCGGGCTTCGCGGGTGCCCGCGGCTGCGGCTCTTCGACATGCGGCGGGGTGGGCACGCCGTTGCTGGCGGCCTGCGCGCGGGACGCGAAGAACGCCGACGTGTCGACGGGCGCACGGTCGGCTTCGGGCTCGGGCGTGGCCTGCCGTCCCCAAGGCGCCGACTCAGCCGTCTGCGCCGGCATCGAGTCCGCTGGCCACAGCTCCTCGGCGGGCCACCCCTCCTCCGGCTCTTCGGCCGCGGGCTGCGCCAGCGCGGTCGGGATATCGGAGATTCGGCTGGCGCCGGGATTGCGCTGCGGCAACAACGCGACGGGCACGTCGTGGTGGCCGTTGAGGTACTCCTCGCCCGGCTCCTCGACGTGGTCGGTGAAGTCGTCATCCTCATCCAGCGCCAGCGCGGTGTGGATGCCCGCGTGCGCGTCGGCGGGTGTGGCGTACTCGGGGCCACCGAGTTGATCGGGCGCCCCGGCCACGACCAGCAGCTCGGACGGCACGAACACACCGGCGGTGGTGCCCGAATTCGGTTCGCCCGCAATGGTGCTGCGCAACCGGACCACCAGCCCGTGCTGCGCGGCGAGCCGCCCGACCACGAACAGGCCCATGTGCCGTGCGGTGTAGGGGTTGACCTCGCCGCCGGACTGCAGACGGGTGTTGGCGACCCGCAGATCCGCTTCGGTCATGCCGATGCCGATATCGCTGACCTCGATCACCAGGCCGCCGTTGCCGGTGTGCACGGCCGACACCCGGACCTGAGAAATCGGCGGCGAGTAGCGCAGCGCGTTGTCGAGCAGCTCGGCCAGCAGGTGCACCAGATCGCCTGCGATGGCGCCGAGGATCTCGCTGTCGGGCACCGTCGCGGTGACCACCCGGGTGTAGTCCTCGACCTCGGAGGCGGCGGCGTTGATGATCGCCGACACCGGCACCGGCTCGGCCTGTTCACGTGGCACGGTGGCGCCCGCGAGCACGAGGAGGTTGGCGCCGTTGCGGCGCATCCGGGCGGCGAGGTGATCCAGGCGGAACAGGCTCTCCAGCCGCTCGGGGTCCTCCTCGTTGCGCTCGAGGCGATCGATCAGCGAGAGCTGCTGGTCCACCAGCGACCGACTGCGTCGCGACAACGTCTCGAACATGTCGCTCACCTGCAGCTGCAGCCGGGACTGTTCACCGGCCAGCAGGACGGCCTGCTCGTGTAGCTCGTCGACGGCGTGCGCCACCTGCCCGACCTCTTCGGAGGTGTACACCGGGATCGGGTGGACGTGTCCGGGGTCCGCGCCCGCGCGGACCCGCTCGATCTCGCGGGACAGGTCGTCGTGCGCCACCCGCAGCGCGCTGTCGCGCAGCCGGCGCAGCGGACGCACCAGCGAACGTGCCACCAGGATGACCAGCAGCAGCGCCAACAGGATCGCGCCGATGACGATCGCGGAGTCTCGGATCGCGGCGGTGCGCTGCGCCGCGGCCTGGTGCTCCACCGCGCCCGTCACGGCGGTGGACGTGTCGGCGATGATCTTGCCCGCGATCTGGTTGGTGGCCTGAATGGATGCGGTCAGGTCCGGGTTGTTGACCGGCAGGGCGGCCGGGTCGGACATGATCGCCATCCGCTTGACGAACTCTTGCTGTAGCTTCTCGGCCTCGGGCGAACCGACTCCGAGCACCTGGCTCATGCCGAACAGCGTCGAGGGCTCGGTGCCCGCCACAGTGTTCATCGACATGCGCAGCTCGGGATCGGGCAGCTCGCCACCGAGGTTCACCAGCAGCTGCTGGATCATCATCTGGCCGCGGGCGCCGATGGCGCGGCTCAGGCCGAGCGTCTCGGCACGGATGCGTTCGTCGTCGACTCGGACCGAGCCGTTGATCGCGTCCTCGGCGGTCAGCAGGATCGGTGTATACGCCTGCACCCGATCGCGCAGCCCGATGCTGTTCGCCGTGACCTTGTCCATCAGCGCCTGGCCGGCGCCGATCATCGTGTTGACGCCCTCGCTGACATCCGGCGCGATGTCGGTATCGGCCAGCCGTCGCTGCAATTCCTGCCTGCTGGCGTCGAACTTGGTCAACGCCGCCTGGGTGTCACCGCCGGTCGAGCTCGCCAGCATTGCTGCGTCGAGCGTGCCCATGTAGCTCTCGATCGCGGGCACCATTTCGGCGCGGTCGGCGGCGCGCCGCAAATCGGCCGCTTGCGTCGCGCTCGAATAGATGCGCAATCCGCCGAACGTCCCGGCCAGAACCAACGGGACCAAAACGATCGCGAACACTTTCCAGCGGACAGGCCAATTCGAGATCGACCATCGCGACGGTCGCTTGACCGGTGGCTGCGCCTTTGGTTCGAAATCGACGAGCGTGCCGTCCGCCCGCTTCAGCTGCGAGAACGCGGTCATCGGCGTCCGCCGCTGCTATCGGCCGCCTGACCGCAATTCAGTAATGAAGCGTCGTTCATAAGACTTCCTGCTGATTTCGCCCTCCGATGGGCGGGCGTTCTACGCCTGGCAATTGGTCGAGTATGCCAGCCATGTGCAGCTGTTTCCACAATTCTTACTGAACAGACAGAGTTCATAACCGCGCTGACGAGCCGTTTCGTGCTACGCGAGCAAATAGTCGGGCGCCCCGGCGCATTCGGAGCGTGTTGAATCATCGAATGTTTCGGCTGCTGTTCTTCTCGCCACGGATCGCGCCCAACACCGGCAATGCCATCCGGATGGTGGCCGCGACGGGATGTGAATTGCATCTGGTCGAGCCGCTGGGTTTCGACCTGTCCGAACCCAAGTTGCGTCGCGCCGGCCTGGACTACCACGACCTGGCGTCGGTGCGCGTGCACCGCGACCTGCCCGCCGCCTGGGAGGCCCTCGCGCCGACGCGGGTGTACGCATTCACCGCACACGCCCCGACGTCGTTCGCCGACATCAGCTACCGGCCGGGCGACGTGTTGATGTTCGGTCCGGAGCCCAGCGGGCTCGACGCAGCGACGCTCGCCGACCCGCACATCAGCGCGCAGGTGCGCATCCCGATGCTGGCGGGCCGGCGATCACTGAACCTGTCCAACGCCGCGGCCGTCGCCGTCTACGAGGCCTGGCGCCAGCACGGGTTCACCGGGGCGGTCTGACTTACCAGGTGTTCCAGTGCGTGACCTGCTCGGCGGGCAGCCGGTCGGCGGGCCGGAAGTCGGTGCCCTTGGTGTAGGCGATTGGGAAGAGGCCAGCTTGGCTGTACTTGTCGAACGGGATGTCGAGGAGCTCGGCGGCCTGCTTCTCGCCGTCGCCGAGCAGATGCAGCGTTGTCCACGCTGATCCGAGACCACGGGACCGCAACGCCAGCATGAAGCTCCACACTGCCGGCAAAAGCGATCCCCAGAACGACGCACTCATCCCGGCGGGCGCGCCGTCCGGACGTCCCTCCAAGCAAGGAATCAACATGACGGGCACCTCGTGAAGGTGCTCGTTGAGGTATTTCGCCGAGTCGTACACGCGGGGCCGCTGCTCGTCGCGCACATCTCCGTACTCGGGCTTGGGCAGGTCGAGATACGGGGTCGCGTTCGTGCTGTAGATATCGGCGAGCGCCTTCTTCTTGTCGGCGTCCTCGACGAAGACCCATTGCCAGCCTTGAGTGTTGGAGCCCGTCGGCGCCTGCATCGCCAGCTCGAGACATTCCAGCAGCACCTCACGCGGCACCGGCTTCTCGAAATCCAGCCGCTTGCGCACCGAGCGCGTGGTGGTCAGCACTTCATCGACGGACAAGTTCAAGGTCATTTCGCGAGACTACCTTCGGTTCTATGACAGTCGAATTCACGCAAGAGGTGTCCAACAGGCTCAAGTCAGATCACTACGGCTGGCTGACCACGGTCGCGAAGTCCGGCCAGCCGGTCCCGCGCCTGGTCTGGTTCTACCGCGACGGCACGGACCTGATCGTTTACTCCATGCCGAACGCGGCGAAGGTCCGGCACATCGACGCCCATTCGCGGGTAAGCCTGAACCTGGAGTCCGACGGCAACGGCGCCGGGATCATCGTCGTAGGTGGCAATGCGGTGGTCGACGAGGTTGGCGTCGACCCCCGCGAGGACAAGGCCTACTGGGCGAAGTACGAGGCCGACATCGAGCAGTTCGGGCTGACCGAAGCGATCGCCAGCTACAGCACCCGCCTGAGGATCGGCGTCGACAAGGTCTGGACCACACCGACCGAGGACTGACGCCTTCGCGCTCAACGGAAATCGCGGCTGCGGGAGGCGACCCGCATAGTGACCTTGCCCATCCGGTCGGCAACGACGGTGACCGCACCGGTGGCGTTCTGCACCTGACCGCGGATCAGCAGCGCCGACGCCGTCTGCGCCAGCTTGCGGTGCCGCGCCCACACTCCGGGCGAGCACAAGACGTTGACCATCCCGGTTTCGTCCTCGAGGTTGATGAACGTGACGCCCTGCGCCGTCGCGGGCCGCTGCCGATGTGTCACCGCTCCCGCCACCAGCACGCGGGTTCCGTCGGGCACGGCCAGCAGCTGGTCGGCGGGCACCACGCCGATAGCGTCGAGGTCCTCCCGCAGGAACTGGGTGGGATAGCTGTCCGGTGAAATGCCGGTGGCCCACACGTCCGCGGCGGCCAGCTCCAGTTCGGTCATGCCGGGCAACGACGGGATGTGCGACGACGACCCAACGCCCGGCAGCCGGTCCGGTCGCTCGGCGGCGGCCGCACCGGCCGCCCACAACCCTTCGCGGCGGGTGATCCCGAAGCAGCCCAGCGCTCCCGCGGTGGCCAGCGCCTCGGTCTGCGGTATCGACAGCTGTACGCGTCCAGTCAAGTCCAGCAGAGAATCGAACGGCCCGTTGGCCTTTCGTTCCTCGACGATCAGCTCGGCCAATTCGTCGCCGATGTGACGGACACTGCCAAGACCCAGCCGCACCTCGAGACCTTCGTTTTCCAGCGTGGCGTACGCGAGGCTGGCGTTGACGTCGGGGCCGTGCACGGTGACGCCGTGCCTGCGGGCGTCAGCCACCAGCGACTGCGGCGAATAGAACCCCATCGGCTGCGCCCGCAGCAGCGCGGCACAGAACGCCGCAGGGTGGTGCAGCTTGAACCACGACGAGTAGAACACCAGCGAGGCGAAGCTCAATGAATGGCTCTCGGGGAAGCCGAAATTGGCGAAGGCTTCCAGCTTCTCGTAGATCCGGTCGGCTACCTCGCCGGTGATGCCATGCCGCTCGCGCATGCCGTCGTAGAACCGGCCACGCAATCGGCGCATTCGCTCCGTGGAGCGCTTGGACCCCATCGCCCGGCGCAACTGGTCGGCCTCGGCTGCGGAGAAGCCGGCGCAGTCGACCGCGAGTTGCATGAGCTGCTCCTGAAACAGCGGTACCCCCAATGTCTTTCGCAGTGCGGGCGCCATCGACGGATGGTCGTAGGTGACGGGTTCGACGCCGTTGCGCCGCTTGATGTAGGGGTGCACCGACCCGCCCTGGATCGGCCCTGGCCGGATCAGCGCGACCTCGACCACCAGGTCGTAGAACACCCTCGGTTTGAGCCGCGGCAGGGTGGCCATCTGCGCACGCGACTCCACCTGGAACACCCCGACCGAGTCGGCACGTTGCAGCATCTCGTACACCGCAGCCTCGGAGAGGTCCAGTTTCGCGAGGTCGACGTCGATGCCCTTGTGCTCGCGCACCAGGTCGATCACGTAGTGCAGCGCCGAGAGCATGCCCAGCCCCAGCAGGTCGAACTTCACCAAACCGATTGCCGCGCAGTCATCTTTGTCCCAT
>JBKOYU010000683.1:0-3729 GCA_046725575.1 Actinomycetota bacterium
ACACCGCGGCGCCGAGCCCGACGGCCGCGCACCACCACCGTGGCTGGCCGGAACCGGGCGCGAAAACACACGTCACCGCGACCGTCGCCGCCAGCATCAACCCTGTCGGGGTCAGCCCGGCCAGCGCGATCCAGAACACCAGCGCGCACGCACCGGCCCACCGCGACGCCCCCGACGTTCGCAGCCGCAGCATCGCCGTCGCCACCCACGGCAGGCAGCCGTAGCCAACGATCAGGCTCCAGTGCCCCTGCAGAAGTCGTTCGGCGACATACGGATTCCAGATGATGATCGTCACCGCGACGAATTGACCGGCCAAGCCCGCCTCGGGCAGCACCGTCGCCGCCAGCTGCGCCGCGCCCCAGCCCGCCAGGAAGAGCCCAACGACCAGCAGCCCCTTGACCACGACGCCGCCGTCGACCAACCCGGAGGCCAGCGCGACGAAAAAGTCCTGTGGCAGTGCCCGTGGCGCCGCCTCCGATAGCCCCAGCGCCGAATCGGACAGATACGAGCGCGGCGTCGATACCGCATCGCGTAGCAACAGATACCCTGGCGCCAGCAGTGGCGCCATCACTAACAGCGCGAGCACCAGCGCGTATGCCGGCGCTAGGAACCTCCGCGCGATCAGACCGGTCTGTCCGGAGGCAGGTCCGATGGTCGAGCAGCGGGCAGCTTCTCGGTCTGCGCCTCGGCCCCTGGCACCCGTTCGCCTTCGGGTCCGCGTGGCCCGAAGAACCGGTGATCGGCCTCGTCGAGCCCGGGATCGATCAGCACCGACTCCGCGCGCAGGCTGAACGACCCAAGCAGCGCGCCGCCCACCAGGGCCACCAAGCCCATCGCAGTGAACGTGATCGGCAGGATGCGGCCCCACAGCGCCAGCTTGTCGCCCTCGTCGCGCGCACTGGCCACCAGCGACTCGACGGTCTCCTCGTTGGAGGTGACGGTGTAGTCGACGAACGTCACCTCGGGCTTGAGCGGCTCGCGCGCGTAGTAGTGGTGGCCGTGCTCCTTCTTCTTGACGATGGTGCCCGACACCGGGTCGACCCAGAAGGTGCGCTGCGCGGCGTAGTAACGCGTCATGGTGATCGCTTCGTCCGGGTTGCCGGGTAGCCCCCACAGCGCCGCCCGCGCGGTCACCTCGGCGTCGGCGTCGTCGTCGTACAGCGACGAGTACTTGACCGGCTCGACGAGCTTGCCGTCGGCGTCGTAGCCGACGTTCTGGCTGAACTTGTAGGTGGTCAGCCCGTTGACGTCTTCCTCGCCGTCGTAGTTGGCGTCGTACGCCTTCTGCGCGATCGGGTCGAAAACGGGATACGTGCGCTTTTCGGTGTCGAACGGGAACCGGTAGGCCAGCCCGTCGTGCGGCAGGGCGATGTTGGTCGGCGGCAGGGTGTCGTCGACGGCGCGCGGCTTCTGCACCGCGCCGCCCGGGTTGCTTTCGCTGGACACCGCCGTCGCGGTCTCGCGGTTGACCGTGACAGTGTCGACCAGCGCCAGCAACAGGCCGGTGTCCTGCTGCTTGTCGGTGCGGCGCAGCGAATTGCCCACCTGAAGAGTGACGACCTCGGCGTTCGACGGCGACTCCACGCTGACCTGCTCTTGCTGCGTGACCGGGATATTGCGGTTCACGACGAACTTGTCTGAGTTGAGCGACTCAGGGTCAAAAGCCGTACCGGTTCCGTCGGCGGCGAGCGTGGCGTCCAGGTCCAGCGGGATCTTGGCGATCTTGCTCTTGGTGTAGGTGGTCAGCAACAGCGCGGCAATCAGCAGGGCGGCCCCCAACCCCATGATTCCGCACGCCGCGATTCGCAGCGCCACTGCGCGGTTCAAACCGTGCCTCCTTCACCTTCCTGCGATCGACGCTCCACCACCCGTCACCATGACCTGGACATGGCGGCAAACCCGTTCGACCCTAACAGCACAAACTAAAGCCGATCCTTACTGCGAGTGCATCTGCCGGCGGCCGTTTGACTACCCGTTTTCGGTGGTTGGCGCTTCGCCCGGCACACTGGTCGTCGTGACGGATGCCCCTCAGATCGGCGGGATGCGGAGCTTCCTGCCCGCGGTCGAGGGGATGCGTGCGTGCGCCGCCGTCGGCGTCGTCGTCACCCACGTTGCGTTCCAGACCGGTCACACAGGTGGGATCACGGGCCGGCTGTTCGGCCGGTTCGACCTCGCCGTTGCGGTGTTCTTCGCGCTGTCGGGCTTTCTGTTGTGGCGCGGCCACGCCGCCGCCGTGCGCGGTCTGCGTCCAGTCCCGCCGACGGGGCACTACCTGCGGTCCCGCATCGTTCGCATCATGCCGGGCTACCTGGTCGCGGTCGTGGTGATCTTGACGCTGCTGCCCGACGCCAAGGCCGATCTCACGGTGTGGCTGGCTAACCTGTCGCTGACCCAGATCTATGTGCCGCTGACATTGACCGCGGGGCTGACCCAGATGTGGAGCCTGTCCGTCGAGGTCGCCTTCTACCTGGTGCTGCCGTTCCTTGCACTGTTGGCGCGACGACTGCCGGTGCGCGCCCGGATCCCGGTGATCGCGGCCGTGGCGGTGGCCAGCCTCGGGTGGGCGCTGATCCCGTTCGACGCGCCCTACGGCATCAACCCGATGAACTGGCCGCCCGCGTTCTTCTCGTGGTTCGCCGCGGGGATGCTGTTGGCGGAGTTGACCGTCACGGAAATCGGCTGGCCGCACCGGTGGGCCAGGCGGCGGGTGTTGATGGCGGTGATCGCGGTGGTCGCGTTCGTGGTGGCGGCCTCACCGCTGGCGGGCCCGGAAGGGCTGACGCCCGGCACGGTCGGCCAATTCGTCGTGAAGACGGCGATGGGCGCCGTGCTCGCCGCGGCACTGATCGCCCCGCTGGTGCTGGACCGCCCCGACACCCCGCACCGGATCCTGGGCAACACGATGATGGTGACGCTGGGCCGATGGTCCTACGGGTTGTTCATCTGGCACCTCGCCGCGCTGGCGATGGTGTTCCCCGTCATCGGCGAGTTCGCGTTCAACGGGCACATGCCGGTTGTTCTGGTGCTGACCGTGGTGTTCGGCTTCGCGATCGCGGCGGTGAGCTATGCGCTGGTCGAGTCGCCGTGCCGAGTTGCGCTGCGGCGCTGGGAGTTCCGCGAACAACGTCCGGTACCGCCGCTGGACAGCGCGGTCAGGAACGTGCCCGAGCCCGTCGCGCGATGACCTCATCACGCACCGCCGACCGCCGCGCCTTGCCTGCGTCGTCACGCAACGGGGTGTCACTGAACTCCACCGTGCGGGGCACCTTGTATGACGCGATGCGCTCGGACAGGAACGTGATGACGGCGGCCTCGTCGAGCCCGTCGGCCTGCACGATGGCGTGCGGCACCTGGCCCAGGTCATCGTCGGGGACACCAACCACCAAGCACGACAACACATTCGGATGTGCCGACAGCGCCGACTCGATTTCGGCGGGGTAGACGTTGCGGCCGCCGACGGTGAACATGTCCACGCGTCGGTCGTTGAGGTAGAGGTAGCCGTCCTCGTCAAAGTAGCCCAGGTCGCCGAGCGAGTCCCACCCGTCGCGGCTTTTCGCGGTGGCGCCGACGTAGCGGTAGGTCGGCGCGCTACCCGGCGACGGCCGCATGTAGACCTCGCCGACCACACCCGGTTGGCACTCGTTGCCGTCGTCGTCGAGCACCTTCATCTCGCCCGCAACGACGACGCCGACCGAACCCCGATGCTCCAGCCATTGCGTGCCGCTGACG
>JBKOYU010000605.1:0-6152 GCA_046725575.1 Actinomycetota bacterium
CTGGGGCGTCGTGCCCGACATCTATTTGCTCGGCAAAGCCCTTGGCGGTGGGGTGGTTCCGCTGTCGGCCGTGGTGGCCAACCGTGACATCCTCGGGGTCCTGCATCCCGGCGAGCACGGCTCGACGTTCGGTGGAAACCCGCTTGCCGCAGCGATCGGCACGACCGTCGTGGACATGCTTCAGCGCGGCGAATTCCAGTCTCGCTCAACCGAACTGGGCGAGCGCCTGCATACGCGGCTGCGTGCTCTGATCGGGCATGGCGTGGTCGCGGTGCGTGGCATGGGCCTGTGGGCCGGCGTCGACATCGAGCCGTCGCTGGCCAGTGGCAAAGCGATCAGCCTGAAGCTGGCCGAGCGCGGTGTCCTGGTTAAGGACACCCAGGGCTCGACACTGCGTTTCGCTCCCCCGCTGGTGATCACCGCCGAGGAGATCGACTGGGCGATCGGTCAGTTCGCCGACGTTTTGGCCGAAGCCGGTTCACACTTATTCGATACGGAGATCTAGCCCCGCAGCCAGTTGGCGGTGTCTCAAATGTCTGCCTCAGAAATAAGTGTCTCGATACCAGCTCGTCGACGGACCGGACGGGTAGCAGATCGCGGTGCTCACGCCCCCTGGCATGAGCGCCGTGGTGATGCTTGAGCTCGATCATGAGAAAGTGCTCGCCAACGCGGCTGTGGCCAGCAAGATGGTCCCGATTGAAACACGACACCTTATGCAATACCACCGGGCCGGTCGTGGACGGCGGGCAGCGGCGGGTGGAGGATTGTGGAATGGAGCGAGTGCCCACAGGATAGGGAGGAGATAAGGATGACCACCTTCAAGCCGTGGGAGTACCGGGCCGAGGCCGGGTTCGTTAAGGGGACTGATCTAACCGCCTACAAAGTTGTCGCAGTCGACGGCGATCTCGGTCACGTCGAGGCAGAGTATGACGGCCGGCCGGCGTACCTCGACGTAGACGTCGGGTCGTGGCTTTTCGGCCACCACGTGACGTTGCCCGTAGGTCTCGTGGAGCGGATTGACGCAACGGAGAGGAAGGTGTACGTCGACCGTACGAAGGACCAGATCGAGCACGCGCCCAGGCCCGACCAGGCGGTCACCGACCACGTCGACTATTACGAGCGCCTGGGTAGTTACTACTCCGACACGTACATGCCGCCGGACGGTCAGAAGTGATCTAAGCTTCGGACGCGCGGGGAAGACTGGAGCGCGCGCCAGCGATGCCGCTGCCTCGGTGGCAATGATCTCGCGGCCCACGCGGCTTTCCCCCGCGACGTCCGGGTCAACGTGTAAAACTGGCAGCAACCGCACAACGTGCGTTTGGCATTCCGGCACATGCGCGAATTCATTCCCACCCATCTGATTTCGGCCGGAACTTCAAGTCCGCGACCACTATATGTGTCGCTCAAGTCCATCGTTCTTGAGGGGATGGCAACGGATTTCGTCTCGCGATGGGACAAGTCCCGCATGTCGTTTACCTTCGACGACTGGCTCGTCCGGCGCCCGCATGATCGATTCGGGCGCCGACGCGACCAGCGCCGCAGCCGTGCCGAAAGCTCACCGCCGTTTGGGCTCTCACTCTTCGTATTGGGGAGTTGGAGTCGACAATGCCGCGTAGAGCTGCGGGCGACGGTCGGCCAGATAGGTGGCGGTTCGGCGTGATGCGGTCAGCAGCCCGTGATCGAGCTCGCAGATAATCAGCTCCTCCTTACGCCCAGCTCGCGCCGCATCGGAACCGTCTGGTGCTGCCACGCAGCTCAGTCCGCAGTACTCGAGCCCATTCTCGTGACCGCAGTAATTGGCGTATGCCACATACACCTGGTTCTCATATGCTCGAGCTGGCACGATCGTGTTGGCAACGACCTCGAACGGCACCATATTCGCCGTGGGAGCGACGATGAGATCGGTACCGCGGAGCGCAAGTTTTCGCGTGTTCTCCGGGAATTCCACGTCATAGCAGATCAGCATCCCAACCCGCCATCCGCCCAACTCCACTACCACAGAGTCGGCATCGGACGCGCAGAACATCGAGTTGTCGAGGTCACCAAATAGGTGGGTCTTACGGTAATTAGCGAGGGCGGTCCCCTTTGCATTAAACAGCTGCGCCGAGTTGAAGATGGCATCCTCGCTACCAAGCTCCGGGTATCCGTAGACAATCGCGACGCTGTTCTCGCGGGTCATCTCGGCGACGGCGTGGGCCGACGCGCCATCGCTGGGCTCCGCCAGCTGACGAACCGCGTCGATCCCAATGTTGTACCCGGTCAAGTACATTTCGGGGCAAACCAGCAGGGCGACGCCCTCCATCGAGGCGTGTTTCGTGATGCGCGCCAGCCGCTCGAGATTCCGATCGACCTGCGCTGGTCTGGGCTCACATTGGTAGATTGCGATTCGCATCAGAATGACACCGGTGTATCTCAGTCGGGCAGTTCAATTGGCCCGATCTCAGCGAAGACGTCGCCAGGACCTGGGTTGTCCGGATGGGTGCGACCACCGAAATGCCGCTGGATCCCCCAGACTGCGTTCAATGCGGTTTGTACCGCGCCCTCGACCCACGCGGGAGTCCACGAGATGTCGTCGCCCGCCAGGAAAATGCCACGCTGATGCGCGGGCAAATCGTCCTGCATGAAGTGTGAGTACATCCGGAGGTTGTATCGGTAGTGGCCAGGTAGCGCACCCTTGAACGCGCCCAGGGAGTGTTCATCGGCCTCCCAGGACACCGTGATCGGGTCACCGACGATGTGGCTGGCGATGTCGACATCGGGATAGATGCGCTTGAGCGCCGAAAGCGCCAGCCGAACCCGATGCTCGACCGTATGCGGCAGCATCTTCAAGGCGTCGCTCATCCAGGAGTAGGTGAGGCAGATGACGGCCGGTTTGTCCGCGCCGTTGTCAAATAGGTACGTACCGCGGGTGAGCCGGTCGGTCAGCGTGATGCTCATGACGTCGCGCCCGGTCTTGGGGTCCTTGTCCTTCCAGAACGGCCGGTCGACCATCACGAATGTCTTCGACGACTGCATGTAGCGCGTTCTGTCCAGTGCCGTCCACAGCTTGTACGAAAACAGGCTCTCGTCGCAACTGATCTGGGTGGTCAGTAGCCAGCCCTGGCAGGTGACGAGCACCGCTGGATAACGCCGGGCCACTCCCCACACGTCGGTGATTTCAAACCCGTTGTCGGCGTGGGCTATTCGAGCTACACCCGGCCTGGTGCCGCCAGAATGCAGCGATGCCAGGCTGGTGCCCGCCGGCCAGTGGGTCCGGCTCGACGGAGCGTACTCCCACAGGCCACGCGGCACCTGCTCGGCGCCGCCGACTATGAGGCGCTGGTCTTCGTCGCAGTTGGTCATCACGACACGGAAGATCTCCAGCATGGAGTTCGGGAAATCGGAGTCCCAACCACCGGTTCCGAATCCGACCTGACCAAACACCTCGCGGTGATGGAAGGACAACTTCGAGAACGCTTCCGAACTCGCGATAAAGTCGTAGAACGTGCGGTCGTCCCACATCGGCACCAGCTTGTTCCACAAGGACTTCAAGCCGGCAACATCACGGGCTCGGATCGCGTCCTGAATCTTGGTGAACCCCACGGCTTCCAGCGCATCGGCCCACGCCTGGGCCACCTCCTGGAACAGCGTCGGCAGGGTGTCGGGCTGCTCGGCGTAATGCGTCGTGCCTTCGATATGAATGACCGTGCTGTCAGAACCCGGTGCAAGCGGATTGGGAAACGGCGCAGTGTCCAGCCCCAGGAGATCGACGTAGTGATAGAACGAGGTCGACGAGACCGGGAAACGCATCCCCCCCAGCTCGGCGATCACGCCGGCCGGCGCACCCTCGAATTGTTGTGAACGCAACCGGCCACCCATGTGAGAAGCCTCGTACACAACGGGCCGCAGGCCCATTTTCATGAGTTCGTACGCCGCGACCATGCCGGACATGCCGGCTCCCACGACGGCAACCTCCTCGCCGAGGCGCTCCTGGGGGATCGAACCCAGGCCGGCCGGGTGGGTGATCCAGTCGTCGAAGGCAAACGGAAAATCGGGGCCGAATATCGTGACCGGCCGCTGCTCTACGCTGTCTGCCGCAGAAGTGAATTCATTCGCCATGCTCACGACCCTCCATCGTCTGGGCGCAAGAGAACGGAGAGTTCTACAGCCGACTCCCGCGTGAACCACATGTTACGCACCACTACTCACCCGGTGACCTCCGCGCATTACGCGAGCTTCCTTCCTGACGTCGGAAGCGTGACGTTTGCATTGTCTTCGACTTCCGCCGCTACCAACGCGACGTCTTCGAGCTAACAATGCATGCCCACGCCAGCGTGGCCCTCGACGGGCGTGACACGCTGGTGGTGCTCGACGGGGGCGGGCCGAGGGGGCGAGGCCATCGCGGCGGGGGTCGAGGCCATCGCGGCGGCGGTCGAGGTCGGCGGCGCCCAAGTCGTCAGGTTCGCCGAGCGCGACCTGGGCGAACCCCTGTCGATCTTCGCGCTCACCGCAGTCGTCCAGTGCATCGCGCTCGACCTCGCCGAGGCCCGCGGCACGAACCCGGACGGGTTCCGCTACAACGAGGACCCGGGGCGCGAGCGGGCGTTCGAGTCGATCGGGTTCTGAGCGTTTTCACCGGCATCGACGCGCCGCCCGTGGTTGTCAAAGACATGTTGTTGTACTCCTTGAAGATTCATCAGGCGTGAGAATTCGCGCATACTGCTTGTGCACGAAAGATATTGGCGCGGGCGGCTTTCGAGCACGGCCCGCCGACGGTGCCCTGGCGGCAACCGGTGGCGCGTCACTCTCGCCCAGCTGGGACGGGCTCCCGGGCCGCATCGGTGGTCGCCAGGCTCCGCGGCCCAGCATCAAGGTGCGCCAACAGCTTCCGGGCCGGGCGCGGTGTGTAGTAGTCGTGGGGCGACAAGAACCCGCAGTGCGGGCGCCGCGCGCCGGGCTCGACACTGTCCCAAGGCCGTCCGTGCACATGGCGCTTGCCGCAGGCCGGGCACCACACCGTCACAACGCAATCCCCGGGCGGGTGACGCCGACCGCGACCACATCGGCGACGCGGTCGAGGGCGCAGCGCGGCAAGCGCAGACAGCCGTTGCCGGGCCGCCGCCGTCAGGTGCAGATCGAACGTGCCAGCGTCGAGCATCGCGAGCGTGTGCTCGGCGTCGTCGGCGGTCATGTCGGCGTCGCTCGTGCGTGCCGCCGCCGGGTGGGGCTCGCCAGTGCCGCGCAGGTGTCGTCATGGAACACAGTGAGCAGGCCCCCCGGTCGCTCCGCAGCTCGGTGTCGGCGCAGCAGTCGCGCCTCGTCGGCGCCGTGCTCGCTGAACAACACGACGAATGGGAAGATCACGCCGCTACCTCGGCTTCGACGTCCTCGTCAAATCCCGCAACGACCAACACCCACCATCAGAACAGGAGGCCCACCCGGCAGCACTGACCGCCTAAATCACCCTCATCGAAGAATCACGCGACAACGTCGTACACCACGTCCCTGGACTTGACCCGACATGACCGAATTGGGTTGCGCTCAAGGCTGTGCACAACCGCGGGGAAATGCACTGACGAATGGGAAGATACGACGTCTGAACCGGCGAAAACGCTGTTTGCGTATCAGAACCTCCGACTGGCTGACACTCACCTTTTTCGGTGTCAAACTTCATGAGTGGAGACGCTTCCGAGCGCCTTTGGTAGGAGGAATCATGCCGACGCTCCAACAATTATTCCGTCGCAAGCCCGTTCCGGAGATGTCCGAGGAGACAGGCGCCGACACCGGCCGCAGTGAACTGGCCCGCACGATCGGCTTGTTCCAGTTGTCGATGTTCGGCGTCGGAGCGACCATCGGCACCGGCATCTTCTTCGTGCTCTCGGTGGCCGTCCCCTTCGCCGGGCCCGCAGTGATCGTGTCGTTCGCGATCGCCGGCGTGGTCGCCGGGCTCACCGCGATCTGCTACGCCGAGCTGGCCAGCGCCGTACCGGTGTCGGGGTCGTCGTACTCCTACGCGTACGCAACGCTCGGCGAGCTGACGGCCGTCGGTGTCGCCGCCTGCCTGCTGCTGGAGTACGGCGTGTCTGCCGCGGCCGTCGCCGTCGGCTGGTCGCAGTACCTGAACGAGCTTTTCGACAACCTGTTCGGCTTCAGGATTCCGGACAGCCTGTCGC
>JBKOYU010000704.1:0-2636 GCA_046725575.1 Actinomycetota bacterium
CTGCACGCCATGCAACTGGTCGGCATCACCGGCAGCTACGGCCGGCGCCTGCGCGCTTCGGTCATCGGATTCGGGGCCACCGCCCGCGGCGCGGTCACCGCGTTGAACGCCCACGGCGTTGACGATGTGCGCGTGCTGACCAACCGCGAGGTGGCCGCCGTCGGTTCGCCGATTCACTCCACCCAGATTGTTCAGATGGGGCAAGACGAGGAGGCGCCCGACCGGACTTGGGCGGATACGCCGGACGACGGTGTGATGCCGGTGGCCCGCTTTCTTGCCGACAACGACATCGTCGTCAATTGCGTACTGCAGGATCCCGCCGCGCCCCTGATCTTCGTGACCGAGAATGACTTGGCCGCCTTCACCGCGGGGAGCCTGATCGTCGACGTCTCCTGCGACGTGGGCATGGGTTTCAGTTGGGCGCGCCCAACCACCTTCACCGAGCCGGTCATCGAATTGGCGAACGGCGTGCACTATTACGCCGTGGACCACAGCCCGTCCTACTTGTGGAATTCGGCGACCTGGGAGATCAGCGAGGCACTGCTGCCGCACATCGAAACGCTCCTTGGCGGGCCGGCCGCGTGGAGTTCAGCCCCGACAATCAGCCGAGCCATCGAGATCCGCGACGGTGTCGTTCTCAATCCCAGCATCCTGTCGTTTCAGCATCGCGACGATGCCTATCCGCACCTCGTCCGTACTGACAGCTACGCGCACTAAATTGCGGGTCAGCGACCGCCTTCGGAGTCCCATGTCGACTGGGCTGCGTCTATTTCTTCGCGCCTGACCCTGCGCCGAACACCGGCACGGAGGATGTCAAAGACGGTCAACGGGACATAGGAATCCCCCGGGGACGACCCGCCCATCTCGGCGTGGCTGCCGATAACGCGTGCCTCGGTGATATGCGTCAAGACTGGCTCTCTTTCGGCCCGCAGACGCGAGCGCTAGTTGGAGTTGAACTCCGTGGGCTGTGGCTCCGCTGATGCGCCTGGGTGGCGAATCGTTGCTCGCCTGAGCCGCGGGTTGTTCATGGGTTCGCGCGCGGACTTTTGATGTTCGAACTGCCGGATCAGTTCGCGCTTCGCTTCGCCCAACGCCCGGGCGATATCCGGGTTTTCAGCGACGGCCACCAGGGGCGCAAGGCCGGGCAGCCGAGTGCGCAACGTGATGCGCTGTTCGGAGCCGCCACGGTCTTGCAGGGAGACGTCGATATCGACATCACGGGGATCCCACCTGCCCAGATACGGTGCGAGCATTGACAACGAATCCAATACGAACGGACGCTCTTTGGCTACGAAGCCCGCTCCCACGCGAATCGCGGTCTCGCGAAAGGCGCTTCGTTGTTTGTCCTCAGACTTGTTCATCGTGGCCTCGCTTCGGCGCCCTGATTACGGCGGATTGATGGATGGAGCACGCGTCCGGTCAGCCCCAGAAACGGCCCTTCTTCCAACTCTTTTCGTCACCTTCGACGTCGGTCCATTGCCCCGACGCGTAGTTCTGCGACCGCTTGGCACCTCCGCGGAAGACGTCGAGCGTGCCGTCGTTGCGCTTGACGTACGTGTCTCCGAACCGCATGTACTTGACGGTTCCACCAGCGGTGAGCGTCACGGTAACGGTCATGGTCGAAACCTCCAGGTGCCCAGCGAAAGGCCGAACGATAACAGGTGGGGGAACGCCGGCAGCGCCGTTGTTCAGCGCATCTTCTCGGGAATTGAATTCAGCGCATGCAGAACATGCACGGCCAGCTCGCTTGCTGCCTTGTCCCCAAGCTTCGAGTGAGTCGTGATGGTGTCCTTGACCAGTTCAATTCGTAGGTCGTAGGGCGTGCGGAATGTTGTTGGCGAAGCCATCGAATTTCCTTTTTAGCCGAGCATGTTCGCTCGCAACCGAGCTGCCCGATACCTATTACGGTACGCCCTTTCCCGTCGCCGCGTTTGACTACGGAGAGACGCTCAGCCGATCGACACCAGTTGGTCGATCGAGTCCCTGGGCAGCTCGCCGTCGACGACCGCCGTCACTTCCATCTTGGTGAGCGTGATCGCACCCTTGTGGTTGTCGAGGAAGGCGATGTCTGCGGCGTCACGTCCCGTCGCGATACGCACCAACGTCTGCCGCGGCGCCAACAACGTCCCATCAACCACCCGCCACTGCCCGTCGACGAACGCCTCGGCCACCGCATGGAAATCCATCGGCGACAGCCCCGGTGCGTACACCGAGACGACCCGGGCCGGCACGTTCACGGCCCGCAACAACGCCACCACCAGATGCGCGAAGTCGCGGCACACGCCCGCACCGGCAAGGAGGGTGTCGACCGCGCCGTCGATCGGGTCGCTGTATCCCGGTACGTAGTTCAACCGGGTCCCGACCCACGACGACACCTTTGCCAGCAACGCGGTCGAATCGAGATAGTTGCCGAATTCCGTTGCTGCGAAACCGAAGAACTTGTCCGCCTCGGCGTAACGGCTCGGGCGCAGATACATTGACAGGTCATACTCCGTGACCGGTGCCGGGTCGGTCCGCCCGACGATCGCGGCGCTGTACTCCACCTTCAGATTGCCGACCGGCACGTCCAACTTGTGAATGCGGTTGCCATGGGTACCGCTGATCTCCAACGGCTCGACCCTCATGCCGTCCAAGAC
>JBKOYU010001115.1:0-9420 GCA_046725575.1 Actinomycetota bacterium
GTGCCCGGGAGTGCGATCTTGCGCCGAGCACAGCACTTCGGCTCCTCCGCACGCTGGAGAACACCGGGTTCGTCAGCAAGGAGGAGGCCGGCGGTACGTACCGCCCCGGCAGTCGCCTCATCCAGCTCGGCGCGCAGGCGCTGTCCAACGAGTCGCTGATCGACTTCGCCAAACCGGTGATGGAGAAGCTGGTCGCCGAGACGGGTGAGTCCGCGTATCTGAGCGTCGAGGGACATGCGGCGACGGCGTTGTACATCAGCATCGTCGAGGGCACCCACTCGGTCCGGCATGCCAGCTGGGTCGGTCGTACCGTTCCTCTCGACATCTCCGCGGCGGGTCATGCATTGCGCGGCCGCGTGCCAGACGAGGGTTTCGTGATCGTCGAGCGCGGCGTCGAGGCCGATGTCACCGCGATCGCATGCCCGGTCTATTCCGAGGCACGAATCGTCGCTGCCTTGAGTCTGGTGGTTCCGAGCTACCGGCTCAGTCCATCCCAAGCGGCCGAATACGGCCAGATGCTCGTCTCAGCAGCGGACTCTCTATCCGCCGGACTGAGTCGCCCGAAATTACCTCTGCCAGAAGGACAGTCATGATCACCTTCGACAATGTCTCAAAGGTCTATCCCGACGGTACCGTCGCGGTCGACAAGCTGACGATCACCGCGCCGAACGGCAAAATCACCACACTGGTCGGCCCGTCCGGATGCGGGAAGACCACCTCGATGCGCATGATCAACCGGCTGATCGAGCCGACGTCGGGCACCATCACACTCGACGGAGTCGATACCCAGACCCTCGATCGGGTGGCGCTGCGCCGCAGAATCGGCTACGTCATCCAGAACGCCGGCCTGTTTCCCCATCGCACCGTCGTCGACAATGTGGCCGCGCTACCGCGGCTGCTCGGTGGGGGAAAGAAGGAAACCCGTTCGGCAGCAATGGAACTCCTGGAGCGCGTCGGACTGGACGCGAAGTTCGCCAAGCGCTATCCGTGGCAGCTGTCCGGCGGCCAACAGCAGCGGGTCGGGGTGGCGCGCGCCCTGGCGACCGATCCGCCCTTCCTGCTGATGGACGAGCCGTTTAGTGCCGTCGACCCGATCGTGCGCAGTCAGCTGCAGGACGAGTTCCTACGGCTGCAGGCCGACATCTCCAAGACCATCGTCATGGTGACCCACGACATCGACGAGGCGCTCAAGCTGGGTGACCAGGTCGTCGTGCTTCGCCAGGGCGGGACGCTGGCTCAAGCGGCGACTCCGGCCGAACTGCTGGCCTCGCCGAGCGACCCCTTCGTGGCGGACTTCGTTGGCTCTGCCCGCGGCTACCGAGCGCTCGGGTTCCACAACTCCGACGACCTTCTCAAACTCAACGACGAGCCCACCATCACTGTCGGGCAGCCGGTCTCGACGATCCCGTCGACCCAAGGGCGCTGGGTCCTGGTCGTCGATGAGAGGCGGGCGCCGATCGGCTGGGTCGACACCGAAAGTGTCCGCGGCGATTGCGTACAGGACAGTGACGTCAACCTCTGTGCCACTTCGGCGTCGCGGACCGATCCGCTGCGCGACCTGCTGAACTCGGCACTGTCCAGCCCGAGCAGCCGCTGTGTGGTCACCGACGAGTCGGGTGTGCTGCTCGGCACCGCATCCGACCACGACGTCATGGACGCGATCCGGCGGGCCAAGGAAGCGAGGGCGGCAGCATGAACTGGATTTCGTCCAACATCGACCGCATCGTCTCACTGACGCTCAGCCACGTCTGGCTCACCCTGGCGCCCACGGTCATCGGACTCCTCATCGCGCTCCCGGTCGGCTGGTGGGCACATCGGTTCAAGCGCGGCCAGGCCGCCATCATCGGAAGCGCGGGACTGCTCTACACCATTCCGTCACTCGCACTGTTCATCATCCTGCCGACCATCCTCGGGACGAAGATCCTTGATCCGATCAACATCGTTGTCGCATTGACGCTTTACACCTTGGCGTTGCTGGTGCGCGTCGTTACGGACGGGCTGGACTCGGTGCCACACGACACTGTGGCCGCCGCCGAGGCTATGGGTTACCGGGGCTGGCAGCGGCTTCTGCTCGTCGAGTTGCCTGTCGCCGTCCCGGTCATCGCCGCAGGCTTGCGCGTTGCGGTCGTGTCCAACGTCAGCATCGTGACCATGGCGGCCCTGCTGGGTATCCCGCAGCTCGGCTCGCTGTTCACGCAGGGCTTTCAGCTGCGGCTCTACGTTCCGCTTCTCACCGGCATCGTCCTGTGTGTGGTGCTTGCGATCGTTTTCGACGGCCTGATCATCTGGCTGAACAGACTCTTGACCCCATGGCGGCAAAGGACGGTCACGTCGTGAACATCTTCTCGTGGTTCACCGATCCGGCGAACTGGACTGGCTCGGGCGGTATCCCGGCCCAGGTCGGCTACCACCTCCTGTACTCCGCGATCGCGCTGCTGGCCGCCCTCGTCATCGCGGTGCCGCTGGGTATTCTCATCGGCTACACGGGACGGGGTGAGGCGTTGGTGGCCGGGTCGGCCAACGCGTTGCGTGCACTGCCGTCGCTGGGACTGCTCGTGCTGCTCTTCCTGATCATCTCGCCGGTCGTCACCGGGAAGCTCGTCTACGTCCTTCCCACCATCATTGTGCTTGTCCTGCTTGCGGTTCCACCGATCCTGACCGGAACGTATGCCGGCATACAGACCGCCGACCCCGACGCCGTCGGAGCGGCCCGCGGAATGGGCTTCACAAAGCGCCAGATCCTGTTGCGGGTGCAGCTGCCGTGCGCCTTACCGCTCATGGTTTCCGGAGTGAGAAGCTCCACGCTGCAAATTATTTCGACGGCCACCATCGCCGCGTATCTCGGCCTGCAGGGCTTGGGGCGGTTCATCCTCGACGGCAGAGCGCAGGCCAACTTCAGCGAAATGGCGGGCGGGGCAATTCTTGTCGCGATCCTGGCGCTCGTCCTGGAGTTCACCTTCGCCTGGCTTGGTCGCGCCATCGTCTCGCCCGGCCTGCGCCGCACCGTATCGAAATCCAGCTCACCCATATCCACGACCGTCCTCGAGCCGGCCACCCCCTAGGTGCCGCCCGGCGCCGACCCTCACATCAGGAGAATCACCATGAAGAAACGCACACTATTGTCGGCCCTGGCCGTCACCTCCGTCCTCGCGCTGTCCGCATGCGGCGGTGGCGGCGGTAACCCGCTGTCCGGCGGCGGGGACAACAAAGGGTCCTCGGGTTCGGAGGTCATCGTCGGTTCGGCCGACTTCACCGAAAGCCAGCTGATCGGCAGCATCTATTCACAGGCGCTGCAGGCCGCAGGCGTTCCTACGAAGGAGCAGTTCAACATCGGAAGCCGCGAGGTCTACATCCAGGCTCTCAAAGACGGGTCGATCGACCTGGTCCCGGAGTACACCGGCGCGCTGTTGAGCTACCTCGATCCGAAGTCGACGGCCGCGACGACCGAGGCCGTGACAACCGAACTCAAGGGCAAGTTGCCGTCCGGGATTTCGATGCTGACGCCGTCGGCCGCGGAGGACAAGGATGTTGTGGCCGTGACCAGGGCCACCGCCGACAAGTACAAGCTGAAGACCGTCTCGGACCTGAAGCCGGTCGCCGGTGAACTCGTGCTCGGGGGCCCGCCGGAATGGAAGACGCGCACCCAGGGCGTGGTCGGTCTGCGAGACGTCTACGGCCTCAACTTCAAGGACTTCGTCAGTCTCGACGCAGGTGGCACCCTGACGATGACAGCGCTGACCAATGGTCAGATCCAGGCAGGCGACCTCTTCAGCACCGACCCCGGTCTCGTCACCAACAACCTTGTCGCCCTTGACGATGACAAGTCATTGTTCGCCGCGGAGAACGTTGTTCCGCTGATCAAGTCCGGCAAGCAGAACGACACCATCACCAAGACATTGGATGCAGTGTCGGCGAAGCTCACCACCGATGAACTGATCTCGATGAACGCTGAGGCGGCGAAGGGCACAAACCTGTCCGACATCGCCAAGAAGTGGCTCGCCGAAGCGGGCATCTCCAAGAGCTGACTTCAGCGATTTGTGGAGCGGCACCGGCGCTCAGCGCGGCTGCCGCTCCACAAGTCGCCTAGATGTACGCGGTCGCGGGAACGGGGGTGCCGACATCGATCACCGGGGAGAACAGCTGCGGCACAGCGAATCCCGCGCCGCCGAGATGCTCGGGCAGTCGCAGCGCGCCGGAACTCGCGCGCTTGAGCGCGACGACTTGGTCAAATGGGTTCTCGTCGTTGAGATCTCGGTCCTTTGCATCGGCGCCGATCCGGGCCCGCAGGTCAGCCCATTCGGGCGAACTGGGCAGGATGCGAGTGGCGTCGTCCACGGAGGTCATGGCCTCGTTCTACCGACACGCCGCGGCGGCGCGCGTGGCTTTGGATCATCCCGAACCTAAGGACGTTCGACCGGGGCACAATGTGTGGTGATGACGATGAACGCCAAGCGTCGCCGCGCGCACGACAAGCTGGCCGCGTTGCCAGGCGTGCGTCCGGTGCGCCGGCCCATCCGGCCCGGCGGCGACCTGGAGTTCGACCTGTTCTACGTGCGTACCGGCCGTAAATCGGCACATCCGATGGTCATCATCCCCGGCGGGCCCGGCGCCGCCTCCATAGCGCTCTACCGGGGCTTTCGGCGCCGCGTAGCCGCTGAGGGCCTCGACGTGATCATGATCGAGCACCGGGGCGTGGGGATGTCCCGCCATGACGACAGCGGCACCGACCTGCCGCCCGAGGCGCTGACCATCGACCAGGTGGTCGACGATGTGGCCGCCGTCCTCGACGACGCCCAGGTGGATAAGGCCGTCATCTACGGCACCTCGTATGGCACGTATGTCGCCGCCGGAGTTGGTGTGCGGCACCCGGATCGGGTGCACGGGATGATTCCCGACTCACCGGTCTTGTCGGCCCACGACATCGACGCCGTCCGCGAGGCGACCCGCCGGCTGCTGTGGGACGGCGACACCCCCGAAACCGCTGACCTGGCACCCAAGGTGCGCCAACTCGTCGACCAGGAGCTGTTGGGCCCGGAGGCCACACAGCTGGCCGCGGCGGTATACGGCTTCGCAGGGCCCGCGGTGTTGCGGCGTCAACTCGACCTCCTGCTGGCCGGGCGCCGGGGGTTGTGGTCGGCGCTGGGCCGGGGTGCCCGCCTCCTGTTCGAACGCAAGGCGCCCTACCGTCACGAGCCCGACCTGGTGGGCCGGATCGGGTACCGCGAACTGAACTACGCCGCAGTTCCCGATGGAAAGCCGCTCGATCCCGCCATTGCTTATCGCGAAATAGCAACAGATACAACAGAATTCGAAGCCGAACCGTTCGACCTCATCGATGAGATGCCCAAGTTCACCTGGCCGACAGTCGTCATCTCCGGCGGCCGTGATCTGATCACCCCACCCGCGGTGGCCCGCAGGATCGCCTCACTGGTCCCGGGGGCGGTGCTGGTCAACCTCGCCACCGCAGGGCATTCCGCCATCGACCTTCGCGAGCGTGCGGCGCTGGACATCATCAAGGCCACGTACGACGGAAAGAGCTCGGGTCTGCCCGCACGCGCCAGCAAGCTGGACTCGACGCCGGGCGGCCTCGGGGTGCGGATGCTGGTCTGGGGTATCGCTGCCGCTGCCGCCGTCGAACAGGCGGTTCCCCGCACCGTTCAGCGTGTCACTGCTTCATGAAGCCGATCTTGGTGTAGTCCAGGTCGCCGATGCCGGCCGGTCCGAAGTTCGCCAGACTCCTGCGCACGGCCACGTTGCCCGCCGACTGGAACAACGGCAGGCTGTGGCCTTCGGCCCAGATCAGCTTGTCGACCTCGTTGGCCAGTGCGCGCGCCTTCGCGGGATCGAGTTCGTCGGTGGTCTCTTCGACCTTCGCGTCGATCTCCGGACTGCTGATCTTGCCGAAATTGCTGTCGGCGCCGGTGGTGTACATCTGGTTCAGGCAGCACAGCGAGAACGCGTCGGCGACCCAAGAGAACTGGGCGATGTCGAAGTCTCCGACAATGATGTAGTTCGTGAAGAAACCGCCGCCACCCTTCGTATCAAGCTCGAGCTTCACGCCGATCTGCGCGAGGCTGTTCTGCGCGATCTGGGCGACCTGCCTTGTGGTTTGCGCGTCGTACAGCACGTCGCGGACGACCAACGGGCGACCGTCCTTCTCGCGGAACTGCCCGTTGAGGCGCCACCCGAGTGCGTCGAGTTCCTGTTTGGCCTTCTCCGGGTCGAATGCCACGACGCCGCTGTTGTCCTGATAGCCCTCCTGGCCGGCGACATAAATGTGGTTGTTCAGCGGAACCGGGTTGTCGGCCAGTCCGCGCTGGCTGATATTGGCGATGGCCTGCCTGTCGATGCCCTTGGCGATCGCCAGCCGCAGCGCCTTATCCGCGAGGATCGAACCGGGCGCACCGTTGAATGTGAAGTGGTACCAGCTCGCGCTGGGCGCGCGCCGGATGGCGATGCCCGCGGTGTTGCGCGCGATCGTCAACTCGTCGAGTGACGTGACCCCGGTGGCGTCGATGGTGTTGTTCTGCAGTGCGGGGATGCGGGCCGCGTCGTCCAGCACCAGATAGGTGATGCTGTCGAGCAGCGGGGGCGTGCCCCACCATTTCGGGTTGCGTGTCAACGTGATCCGTTGCGCGGTCCGGTCCAGCCCCGACACCATGAAGGGTCCGGCGGAGGGGCCGGGGCCATTGAGTTGTCCCTTGTTGAACACCTCGGGGTTCGCCGTCATGCTCTTGGGCAGCAGCATGGTGTTACCGGCAAACATTCCCTTCCACTCCGAAAAGTTTTTGGCGAACGTCACGATCGCCTGGCGATCGTCTACTCCACGCGTGACGGTGCCGACCCGTTCGGCGCCGTTGGTGGCGGCGATGGCGAAGGCCTTGTCCTTGCCGCTGGTCGCGTTGATCTGAGAAGCGATGTCTTCCCACGTGATTGGCGTGCCGTCGCTCCAAACCGCTTTGGGGTTGATGGTGTAGGTGACCACCTGCGGGCTGGTGTTGGTGAGTTCGATACTGGTGAAGTAGTCGGTGTTGACGGTCGTCGAGCCGTCCGATCCGACTCGGAATGCGCGCGGCATCGTCGCCCTCATCATCGCGCCGGCGTCGGCCTCGTTGCCGTCGATGTGCAGCGTATTGAAGTTCGACGGGAACGCGGTCAGAGCCAGCCGCAGGTTGCCGCCCTTTTGCAGGGTCGCCGGATCCTGTGGATTGATGTCGTTGGTGGTTCCGACCTCGGCCTTGCCACCTGCCTCCGGGGCTTCCTGTTTACCGCCCGAGCAGGCGGTAAGGGCCAGGGCGACGACGAAGACGACAACAGCGAAGCGGCGGATCTTCATGCCAGCGACTCTAACTGCGATGGGGGTCCGGTTGCGGTACCGCGGCAAGCAATCGCCGCGTGTATTCGTGCTGCGGGTTGGTGAACACCTCATCGCCGTCGCCCTGTTCGACGATCGCGCCCTTGTACATGACCGCGACGTGGTGGGCGAGGTGTTTGACCACCGAAAGATCGTGCGAGACGAACAGATAAGACAGCCCGAACCGCTGCTGTAGGTCGAGCAACAGGTTGATGATGCCCGCCTGGATCGAAACGTCAAGCGCCGACACCGGTTCGTCGAGCGCGAGGATCTTTGGCTGCAGCGCCAATGCGCGGGCGATGCCGATGCGCTGCTTCTGCCCGCCGGAGAACTCGGCCGGATACCGGCTGGCGTCCTCGCGGCGCAGCCCAACGATGCCCAGCAACTCGGCGACGCGTTCGTCAACGCGGTTCTTGTCAAAGCCGTTGGCCTGCAACGGTTCCGCTAGCACATCGAAGACGGGAAGCCGCGGGTCCAGCGAGGCGACCGGGTCCTGGAACACCACCTGAAGATCACCGCGCAGGGCGCGTCGGGCCTGCCGGTCGAGCGTCGCAACGTCGGCGCCCAGCACCTCGATCGAACCGCTCTGCGGGGCGGCCATATCCAGGATCTGGTGCAAGGTCGTCGACTTGCCGGAACCCGATTCGCCGACGATGCCCAGCGTGTGGCCTTCCTGCAGCTCGAAGCTGATGCCGTCGACCGCGCGGACCTCGCCGACCTGGCGGCGAAACACCACGCCCTTCGTGAGTTTGTAGGTCTTGACCAGGTCGCGCACACGCAGCACAACTGGCGCGTCGGCGGGCGCGGCCGGTTCCGCGGGCGGCACGGTGGAGATGCCGTAGATGTCGGCGGCGCTGCGACCCACAACGTGTTCGGTGCGGATACACGCGGCCCTGTGGTTAGGACCCATTTCGAGCAGCTCGGGTTCGGCGGCACGGCAGGCGTCGATGGCCAACGGGCAGCGCGGCGCGAACGGGCAGCCGGGCGGCAGCGCGGCCAGCGACGGCGGCGCACCAGGGATCGGGACCAGTCGCGCGCCTTGCGGGGCGTCAAGCCTCGGCACCGAGCCGAGCAGCCCGACGGTGTAGGGCATCCGGCGGTCGCGGTACAAGACGCCCACGTCGGCCACCTCGACGGCGCGGCCGGCGTACATCACCAGTGCGCGGTCGGCGAATTCGGCGACCACGCCAAGGTCGTGGGTGATGATCAGCACGCCGGCGCCGGTCACGTCGCGCGCGGTCTTGAGCACCTCGAGGATCTGCGCCTGCACGGTCACATCCAGCGCGGTGGTGGGCTCGTCGCAGATCAACAGATCGGGATCGTTGGCGATCGCGATCGCGATGACGACACGCTGGCGCTCACCGCCTGACAGCTCATGGGGAAATGAACGGGCCCGGCGTTCGGGCTGGGCGATGCCGACCAGTTCGAGCAGTTCGACGGCGCGGGCCCGGGCGGCCTGCTTGCCGATGTCGCGGTGGTGTACCTGAAGCGCCTCGGCGATCTGGTCGCCCACGGTGTATACGGGCGTCAGTGCCGACATCGGGTCCTGGAAGACGGTGCCGATTGTCTTGCCACGGATCCGCGACATCTGCTGGTCGGGTAACCCCAGTAGTTCGTTGCCGTGCAACCGGATTGAGCCCGACACCTCGGCGTACTCGGGAAGGAGGCCGACAACTGCCATGGCGCTGGCGGACTTTCCCGCGCCGGATTCGCCGACGAGCGCGACGACCTCGCCGGGGCTGACGTGGAAGTTCATGCCGCGTACCGCCTCGACCCGCTCGGTGTCGGTCGGGAATGCGACGGACAGATCGGTGACCTGGAGCAGGCTCACTTGCGACGCCTCCGCCGTAGGGCGCGGCTACCTGGGTCCAGCGCGTCGCGCAACCCATCACCGGTCAGGTTGGCGCACAACGCAATCAGCACAAGCACGCCTGCCGGTATCAAGAACAGCCACGGAAACGTCGTCGCTGACTTCGTTCCGTCGGCGATCAGCGTGCCTAGTGATACGTCGGGTGGCTGTATGCCGAAACCCAAGAAGCTCAAACCGGTTTCGCCCAGGATAGCGA
>JBKOYU010000785.1:0-26969 GCA_046725575.1 Actinomycetota bacterium
TGAGCACCCGTGACGATGTCACCGCCGAGATGTCGGGCACTGATTTCGAGGACTACGTCGCCCGGGTCGTCCGGTCGTGCGGCGTCCCGGTGATCATGACGTCGATCACCGGCGACTGGGGCGTCGACATCATCGTCGGCAAGCGGCCCAATCGCCTTGCCATTCAATGCAAGCGGCAGGCCCGTCCGGTCGGCACTAGCGCCATTCAAGAAGTGGTCGCAGGCGCACCCATGCAGGATTGCACCAAGACCATGGTGGTCACCAACCACGAATTCACCCCCGCCGCACGCAAACTCGCGGAGCTGCATGGCTGTGAGCTCGTCGGCCGAGCCGAGCTACCCCGGCTCCGGTCGACGATTCGCCGGCTCACCGCATCTGGTTGAGCACCTCGCGCACCGCAGCGACGGCGGCGTCGATCTCCTCGCGTGACACCGTCAACGCCGGCCGGAACCGCACGCTATCGGGGCCGCTGGCCAGCATGATGACCCGGCGATCCCACAGCCGGCGGATCAGCTCGTCGCGCTGCGCGCCGCTCGGCAGGCTGAACGCGCACATCAGCCCGCGGCCACGGACATCGAGCACGAGACCCGGAGCCTCGTCTGCCAACCCGTCCAGTTGGTCCACTAGATAACGCCCAGCCTTGGCGGCCCGCACCATCAGGCCGTCGGACTCGATGATCTCGAGGATGCGCCGGGACCGCACCATGTCGACCAGGTTGCCGCCCCAGGTGGAGTTGATCCGGGAGCTCACCGCGAACACGTTGTCGCGCACCTCGTCGACGCGGCGGCCCGCCATGATGCCGCACACCTGCGTCTTCTTGCCGAACGCGACCACATCGGGCGCGACGCCCAATTGCTGATAGGCCCAGGCGGTTCCGGTGAGGCCGCATCCGGTCTGCACCTCGTCGAAGATGAGCAGCGCGTCGAACTCGTCGCACAGTTCGCGCATCGCGGCGAAGAACTGCGGACGGAAGTGCCGGTCGCCGCCTTCGCCCTGGATCGGCTCGGCGATGAAGCAGGCGATGTCGTGCGGATGTGCTTCGAACGCCGCCCGCGCCTGCGCCAACGACTCCGCCTCCACGGCATCCATGTCGGCACCCGGCCGGATGTAGGGCGCGTCGATGCGCGGCCAGTCGAACTTCGGGAACCTGGCGACCTTGTTCGGGTCGGTGTTGGTCAGCGACAGCGTGTAGCCGCTGCGGCCATGGAATGCGCCGCGCAGGTGCAGCACCTTGGTGCCCAGTTCCGGATCGAGGCCGCGGGCCTGGTTGTGCCGGCTCTTCCAGTCGAACGCCACCTTCAGCGCGTTCTCGACGGCGAGCGCTCCCCCGTCGACGAAGAACAGGTGCGGCAACGCCGGGTCGCCGAGCACGCGGGCGAAGGTGTCGACGAAACGGGCCATCGGCACGCTGTACACATCGGAGTTGCTCGGCTTGTTCACGGCGGCCTGCGCCAACTCCGCGCGGAAGTCCTCGTCATCGGCCAATGCCGGGTGGTTCATGCCCAGCGCGGACGACGCGAAAAACGTGAACATGTCGAGGTATCGCTCGCCGGTGCGGGCATCCACCAGATACGAGCCGGACGAGCGGTCGATGTCGAGGACGAAGTCCAGTCCGTCGGCCAGGATGCTGCGGGCCAGCACGTCGCGGACGTCGTCGGGGCGCAGGACGTTAGGTGTCAGGACAGCGGTCATGAGACCATCTTAACGTATTTTTTACGGTCATCTGCACTGGCAGCAGGATTTATTCCGATAGGTCGTCTAGCGTTTGCGGATCGGCGGGTCCGGCAATCCTCTGCTCCATGGCCGGTAGCCCACCCCTGCGATTTCCCGTGCCCGGGATCGGATTGGTCACCGCGCCACTGCGGATGGCCGCCGCAGGCACGCGATTGGCCGTCAACACCGGTGCCACGATCGCCAATCTGGCCGTCGAGGCCTTCGGTGGTCCGCCAAAACGGCGATGCAGCAGCAACGGAGAACGGCACTGGATCGAGGTGCGAGGCCTCGACACCGAAAACGCCTCGGCGACAGGCGCAGACGTGCTCTCGGCGCTCCGCGGTACACCCGGTGTGCGCGCGGCGTCGCTCAACTCTTCGGTCGCCCGCGTAGTCGTCACTGTCGACGTGGACGGACCGTCGTTGTCGGACTTGTGCGCGATCGTCACCGATGCCGAACGAAAAGCTGCCTCCCCCGGCCGGCGGGCGTGGCCGGTGAGCCTGCCCGGCGACGACGACGTCCTGATCGCACGCACTGCGGCGGCCGCCGTCGCCGCCGCGGGCTTCGGGCTCGCCGTTACCGGTAGCCTCCTTCAACTTGGACGGCTGCCGGAACTGGTGTCAGTCCCTCCCACCCTCCTTGACCACGTCCCCACCCTGCGTGAGCAGATCGTTCGGCGGCTCGGCCCGGATGGCGCCGACTTCATGTTCGCGCTGGCGAACTCGACAGCCGCCGCCCTGACTGCCTCACCCACATCGGCGGCTGCCGAGGCCGCCACCCGGACCCTGGTGGCGGCCGAGGCATGGAATGCGCGGCGGGGATGGCGCAGCCACGAACCAGAACTCGCGCGCCACCCAACCGATGTCCCCGTTCGAAGCGTGTCCGAGCCTCGCGGCCTCGCTGAGCGGCATGCCGACCGGCACGGCATGGCCGGGATCGGCGCCGCCGCTGCCCTCGGCCTTCTGACCGCGAACCCCCGCACGGCCGGGCTCGCCGCATTGGCGTCGGCCCCCAAGGCCATTCGAACCACGCGAGAGGCGTTCGGCTGCGCGCTGACCCGCGGGCTCACCGACGACGGCGCCGTGGTGCTGCAACCGCGGGCGCTGCGCCGGCTGGACCGCATCGACACCGTCGTCATCGATCCGCGCGTCCTGTACACCGACGAGCTGATGGTCAGCCGGGTCCGGGGGCTGCAGGACTCGCGCCGCCGAACCCACGCATGGGAAGCGGCCCGCGAGGCGCTGGGCAAAGGCGCGCTGCCGCCCGGCTGGCATCCGTTGTCGACGATTCCCGGCGCCGGTGACATCGGCGAGGCGCTGATCAGCCCCGTCCGCGATCCGTTCGCCGGCGCGCTCGTCGCTGAGGCCAGACGTGCGGGGCACGGGGTCGTCTCGATCCGCGACGACGGATTGCGTTCCCTGGCACAGGGATTCGACCATCTGCATCCGGTGAATGGCTCAATCGAAGACGCGATCGCCGAGGTGGTCGCCGAGCTGCGCTCCGACGGCGCCGCCGTCGCGCTGCTCACCACGCCGGAACTGCGCACCCCGCACGAGGCAGATCTGACCATCGGGATCCTGCGCGAAGACCAGCCGCCACCGTGGGGTGCCGACGTGTTCGTTCCCGATCTGATCGGCGCGTGGCGACTGCTGCGCGCCCTGCCCGCCGCCCGCGCAGTCAGGAATCGCGGCATCGAACTCTCGACATCGAGCTCGGTGATCGGCGCCATGATGCTCATTCCCGGTGTCCCCGGCAGCGGCCCAGCGGTCGTCGACACCGGCGCGATTGCGGGTCTTTGGACTGGATTCGCCGCGGGCACAAAGGTTTTCCGTGACAGGAAGCCCACTCCCGAACCGGTGCACGACTGGCACGCACTTCCCGTCGACGAGGTGCAGCGGCTGCTACCGCGCCCCCCAGAGGAGCTTGAACCACCGCCGCGTGGCCGAATTGAAGCACTTGCCGCGGCGCCGCCTCTGCGGCTCCTCGGCGGTGCCGCGGCCGGAACATGGCGCGCCGGCAGGGATTTCGTCGGCGAGATGCGCGCCAACCTGGCCGATCCGATCACGCCCATCCTGGCCACCGGCGCACTCGCAAGCGCACTACTCGGCTCCCCGTTTGACGCGGCGTTGGTGGGCGGCGTGCTGCTCGCCAATGCGGCGCTGTCGGCCGAACAGCAGCTACATGCCGAACGCCTGCTGCACCGGCTGCTCGCTGTGCAGGATCCGCCTGCCCGGCGATGCGTCGGAGCGCTGGACGCCCAACGCCATCGGGAGATTCCGGCCAATCGATTGCGTCCCGGCGACATCATCGAGGTTCGCTCCGGCGAGGTGATCCCCGCCGACGCCCGGCTCATCAACGCGATGAACGTGGAGGCGGACGAATCCGTGCTTACCGGCGAATCGCTGCCGGTGGCCAAGGACCCGACCCTGACGCCGGGCGCGCCGCTCGCTGAGCGGGCATGCATGCTCTACGCGGGCACCACGCTCGTCGCCGGGACCGGCATCGCCGTGGTGACCGCGGTCGGGCGCGACACCGAGATGCGCCGCGCGATGTCGATGGCACCAGTCGAGACGCGCGACATCGGCCTGCAGAGCCAGCTGCGCAAGGTCACCGGCCGCGCGCTTCCGTGGAGCCTCGGCGGCGGTGCACTCGTCGGCCTGCTCAGCGCGATACGCCGAACACCATTGCGCCAATCCGCTGCCAGTGCGGTGTCGGTCATCGTCGCCGCGGTCCCGGAGGGACTCCCGCTGGTCGCGACGCTGGCGCAGCTCGCCTCCGCGCGCAAGCTCAGCGGGCAATCGGTGCTGATCCGCAACCCGCACTCGGTAGAGGCGTTCGCCCGACTCGACGTGGTTTGCTTCGACAAGACCGGCACGCTGAGCGAGAACCGGCTTCAGGTCAAGGCCGTGCGGCCGCTGACCGGCCACCGCCATGCCGACGTCTTGCAGAAGGCGGCCCGCACCACCTACACCAGCGACGGCCGTCGTGCCGAACACGCCACCGACGACGCGGTGTACCTGGCCGCCGAAGCGGAATCCGTCGCACCGGCAGCCGATTTCGACGCCGTGCTCCCGTTCCAGTCGGGCCGCCCGTTCGCGGCCGCGTTGCGGGGTACGGAGATCACCATCAAAGGCGCTCCCGAGGTCATCTCGTCGGCAACGGCAGGGGACCATCCCGAGCTCGCGGCGATGTTGGAGGAGATGACGGCCAACGGACTGCGCGTATTGACGGTGGCCGAACGCCGGCTGAGCGAAAGCCAGGCGTCGGCAGCCGTCGCCGATTCCGCAGTCCTGGAAAAGTTCTGCCGAGACGGCCTGACGCCGGTCGGCCTCATCGGACTGGCCGACACCCCACGCGAGAGCGCCCGCATGCTGCTGAAGGAACTCGGTAACCGCGGGATTGGTGTGCGGCTGATCACCGGAGACCATCCGGTGACCGCCGCCGTCGTCGCCGCCGAACTCGGCCTCGATGTGGGGCCCGACCGGGTGATGACCGGCAGTGACTGGGAACTGCTGTCAGTCGAGGAGCGCGCCGAAGCCGTCACCAGCCGGCTGGTGTTCGCGCGCATGACACCCGAGCACAAGATCGACGTGGTGCGGACGCTGGAGCGAAGCGGCATGGTGACCGCAATGGTTGGCGACGGCGCAAACGATGCCGCGGCGATCCGCACGGCCAGCGTCGGCATCGGAGTGGCCGCCGCCGGCAGCGATCCTGCGCGCACGGCCGCCGATGTGATGATTCTCGACGGCCACATCGAAGCCCTGTTGGATGCCATCGACGAGGGCAATCAGCTGTGGCGGCGGGTGCAGTCGGCGGTGTCGGTGCTGCTCGGCGGCAACGCGGGTGAAGTGTCCTTCGCGATCATCACGAGCGTGCTCACCGGCCGCTCGGTGCTCAACGCCCGGCAGATGCTGCTCGTCAACATGCTCACCGACGCCCTGCCGGCCGCGGCCCTTGCCGTCAGCCCGCAGGCCACCACCGGGCAGGCGGACCGCGACGAGGCCGCGATGTGGCGGGCGATCGGAATCCGGGGGGCGGCAACCACCGGGGGCGCCACGCTGGCGTGGCTGCTGGCCAGGACCGTGCCGGGCAGCCCACGCCGGACGGCGACGGTCTCCCTCATCGGACTCGTCTGCACCCAGATGCTGCAGACGCTGGCGGACTCACACGGCCCGTTGGTGTTGGCGACGACCGCGGGTTCGTTCGCGGCCATGGTCGGTGTCGTCAGCACGCCTGGGCTGAGCCAGCTGTTCGGTTGCACGCCTGTCGGCCCCTTCGGTTGGGGGCAGGCGTTCTTCGCCGCCGCGGCGGCCAGCGCGCTGTCGGCAATCGCCCCCGACCTGTTGGCCGGGATTACCAGCGGCTCAGTCGTCTTCGATCACGACGACGCCGGCGCGCACGAGGACGGCGTACAACTGGCAGAGCGGCGGGGTGAGAACCCGGACGGCGCCGCCGAGTAACGCATCCTGTCCGAGACCACTGAGAAGGCTCCCCATGGCTCCGCAAACTAGGCATCGAGAACGCCGAGAGGGTAAGGAACACGCCACGCGTGGGCCAACAAAGCGTGAAGCGCAGGTGTCCGACGGCACCGATTCGCACAGCGAAATTGCCCGGCGGGTGCGAGACGCGGACCGATTCGCGCTGCAGCTGCCAGTGGTCGGCCGTGTCCCGATACCGCGGCCCGATCAGCTGGCGTTCTACGGCGCGCTGGCGGCGCTGGTGGCGGTGGAGCTGGTGGATTGGCCGGTCGCGGTGGCGATCGGGGTCGGCCATGCGCTCGTCAGCGGACAAGCCCAGTCGCCGGAAAAGAATCGGCAGTCTGGCGATACGCCGTAATAATTACGGCACGAATTGCCTTCCTTCGTAAAAAGTCTGTAAAATGATCGTACTTCGGGTGCGCACGTTCGCCGCCGTCCGGATCTGTTGCAGCAGGTCTTCGAGCGCGCGCGCCGAGCTGACACGCACGAGCAGCACGTAGCTCTCCTCGCCGGCCACCGAGTGGCACGACTCGATGGCCGCTATGTGCTCGAGCCTGGCAGGCGCATCATCAGGTTGAGAGGGATCGAGAGGGGTGATGGCGACGAACGCCGACAGTTGGTGCCCGACGGACTCCGGGTTGATCCGGGCCTGGTATCCCGCGACGACACCACGCGCCTCGAGCCGCCGCACGCGGGATTGGACGGCTGACACCGACAGCCCCGCGGTGGCGGCCAGATGGGCCAAGGTGGCCCGACCGTCGGCGACGAGTTCACGGGCCAGGATGCGATCGATCTCGTCGAGATGCACCGGTCCGTGGGCGTGGTCGTCGGGTTCACCCATGGCGGCACTGTATCCAAGGTTGTGTCCGAGGTGAGCCGACGCTCCGGTATTTGGGAAACCTGGCAACTGCGCGCTGGATTCGCCGCGGCGCTGTCACGGATGTACGGCGCCGAAGTGCCGGCGTACAACACGCTGGTCGAGGTCAGCGCCGAGGTGAACCGTGACTGCACCGCCACTGTCCCTGGCTCCGAACGGCTCGGGTCGCTGGAGCGGGTGACCGCCGAGCGGCACGGCGCGATCCGGGTCGGCAGCGCACGCGAACTCGCCGACGTGGCCGACCTATTCGCCGCGTTCGGCATGTATCCGGTCGGCTTCTACGATCTGCGCGACGCGGCGTCACCGGTGCCGGTGGTGTCCACCGCGTTCCGGCCGATCGACACGGACCAGCTGGCACGCAATCCGTTCCGGGTCTTCACGTCGATGCTGGCCACCGCGGACGCCCGGTTCTTCTCCCCCGAGCTGCGGGACCGGGTCGAGCGGTTCGTGGCCCAACGACAGCTGTTCGACCCCGCGCTCATCGCCGAGGCCAGGCGCATCGCGGCGGACGGCGGCGCGGAACGCGACCGGGCCGAGCAATTCGTGGCGGCCGCGGTATCCGCGTTCGCGCTCTCCCGCGAGCCGATCGACCGCGGCTGGCACGACGAGCTGGCCAAGGTCTCGGCGGTGGCCGCGGACATCGCCGGGGTGCGGGCGACGCACATCAACCACCTGACTCCGCGCGTGCTCGACATCGACGAGTTGTACCGGCGCATGACCGCCCGCGGCATCACGATGATCGATGCCATTCAGGGCCCGCCCGCCTGGCACGGTCCCGATGTGTTGTTGCGGCAGACGTCATTTCGCGCGCTGGCCGAGCCGCGGCGTTTCCGCGAGCCCGACGGCTCGGTGTCCGACGGCACGCTGCGGGTGCGCTTCGGTGAGGTCGAGGCGCGCGGTATCACGTTGACCCGAAAGGGCCGGGAACGCTACGACGCCGCGATGGCCACACCCGACCCGGCCGCGGTGTGGGGCGACTACTTCCCCGCCACCGACGAGGAGATGGCCGCCGGCGGACTGGCCTACTACCACGGCGGAGACCCATCGAAACCCGTTGTCTACGAGGATTTCCTGCCCACATCTGCGGCGGGCATATTCCGATCCAATCTCGATACCGACACGCAGGCGGCCGGAGAGGCCGACAATTCGGACTACGGCCTGGTTTGGATGGCCGGACAGATCGGGCACCACATTCACGATCCATATGAGCTCTACGAGAAAGTCGCATCATCATGACCACGGTTCAGACATCCCAGCTTCCGACGGCCGAGGACCTGCGTGCCCAAGCGCGTGGTGCGCTGAGCGCCCTCGGCTCGCACGCCGAGCTCGGCGAGCCCGGCGGCCACGGTCTACAGGCCAGCACGCCCATCACCGGAGAGGTGCTGTTTACCGTCGCCGAGACCACCCCAGAGGAGGTCGATGAGGCGATAGCTCAAGCCGCGCAAGCATTTACGGCGTGGCGCACGACCCCTGCGCCCGTCCGGGGAGCCCTGGTGGCCCGGCTCGGTGAGCTGCTCATCGAGCACAAAACCGATCTCGCCACACTCGTCACGATAGAGGCGGGCAAGATCACCTCCGAGGCCCTCGGCGAGGTGCAGGAGATGATCGACATCTGCCAGTTCGCCGTCGGCCTGTCGCGGCAGCTGTACGGCAAGACCATCGCGTCCGAACGGCCCGGGCACCGGCTGATGGAGACGTGGCATCCGCTCGGCGTCGTGGGGGTGATCACCGCGTTCAACTTCCCCGTCGCGGTCTGGTCATGGAACACCGCGATTGCGTTGGTGTGCGGTGACACCGTGGTGTGGAAGCCGTCGGAGCTGACGCCGCTGACCGCTCTGGCGTGCCAGGCGCTGATCGAACGGGCCGCCGACGATGTCGGTGCACCGCGCGAGGTGAGCCGGCTCGTCCAGGGCGCCCGCGAGGTCGGCGAGCGCCTGGTCGACGACCCGCGGGTGGCGCTGCTGAGCGCCACCGGGTCGGTGCGGATGGGCCAGCAGGTCGGTCCGCGGGTGGCGCAGCGGTTCGGCAAGGCGCTGCTGGAGCTGGGCGGCAACAACGCCGCGATCGTCACTCCGTCGGCCGACCTGGACCTTGCCGTGCGGGGCATCGTGTTCTCGGCGGCGGGCACTGCGGGCCAGCGTTGCACGTCACTGCGCAGGCTGATCGTGCACTCCTCGATCGCTGACAACCTGGTCGACCGCATTGTGAACGCCTACCGGCAGCTGCCGATCGGCGATCCGGCCGCCGAGGGCACGCTGGTGGGTCCGCTCATTCACGAGACCGCCTACCGCGACATGGTCCGAGCTCTCGAGCAGGCCCGCGCGGACGGCGGTGAGGTGTTCGGCGGCGAGCGCCACGACTTCGGAGATGAGAGCGCCTACTACGTCACTCCGGCGGTGGTACGGATGCCCGCACAGACGGAAGTCGTGCACAATGAAACCTTCGCGCCGATCCTCTACGTGCTGACCTATGAGGACATCGACGAGGCGATCGCGCTCAACAACGCAGTCCCACAAGGTCTTTCATCGTCGATCTTCACGCTCGACGTGCGGGAGGCCGAGCGCTTCATGGCGGCCGATGGTTCGGACTGCGGCATCGCCAACGTCAACATCGGCACATCAGGCGCGGAGATCGGCGGCGCATTCGGCGGCGAAAAGCAGACCGGCGGTGGCCGGGAGTCGGGTTCGGACGCGTGGAAGGCCTACATGCGTCGGGCCACAAACACCGTCAACTACTCCTCCGAGCTGCCGCTCGCGCAGGGCGTGCACTTCGGGTAGCGGTCTTGCGTGGCGCTGTTTTTCGCGGCGCTGTTTTTCGCGGCGCTGCCTTGCGCGGCGTTGACTTGCGCTGCGTCGCCTTGCGCGGCGCAGTCTTGGACGCACTTGCCGCCGTGTCGTCAGCGCTGGGTCGACTGAATTGCCGCACCAGCAACGCGGTTCCACCCACACCGAGCAGCACCGGCCACTCCACCAGTCCCGTGGCGCCGATCGCAGCCAGCGTTAGTAATGCCGCCGGCGTCGAGTGGCTACCGGCGCTCAGCCCGTTGCGAATTCCGACCGCGGTGCCCTGCACACCGCCGACGACGCCGTTGATCGCCGCACCACCCACAGCGCCCGCGGCCGCCGTGGTGGCATTGGCCGTCTCGGTGACGAGGCGCGTCGCACCCCGGATGATGTTCATGCCTATCCCTGCCCTTTACTGCTGCCCGTCGGGTAATCGAATTGAGTACCCGCTGTCGCCACTCCCCACACCGTCCGTGGCGCGCCGCGGGCGTTTCGATGCGGCATAAGCGGGTCACTCTACGACCATGCAACACAGCAATTCGCGTGCGTTTGCCATGGTCGGGATCGTGGTCGCAGCGGTAGCGGCGGCCGCCCTCGTGATGCCCGCCGCACGCCAACTCGGCCCTGCGACGGGTTCGTTGACGGCGGCGGCGATCATCGGAATACCGGTCCTGCTTGTGTTGGCGGTGAGCGGTGCCGCCCACTGCTGGCGCTGCGCGTGGTTCCCGCCCGATCCGGGAATGACGTGACGCAGCGAGAAGCCCAGCATCAGCAGTAGCCATGCTCGGTTTGCCCGACGCCATTCGCGCTTGCCTGTTCGACCTCGACGGGGTGCTGACCGACACCGCGAGTGTGCACAGGAAGGCCTGGAAGGCGATGTTCGACTCATACCTGCGAGACCGGGCGGAGCGAACGGGCGAGCGGTTCGTCCCCTTCGACATCGCAGCCGACTATCTGACCTACATCGACGGCAAGAAACGTGAGGACGGCGTTCGGTCGTTTCTGGCCGCCCGCGAGATCACCCTCGCAGAGGGCGATCCGGACGACGACCCGTCAGCCGAGACGGTGCACGGCTTGGGCAATCGCAAGAACGAACTGTTCCACCAGACCATCCGCGAGGACGGGGTCACGGTGTTCGAGGGTTCGCGCCGCTATCTCGAGGCGGTCACCGCCGCGGATCTGGCAGTCGCGGTCGTGTCGTCGAGCGCCAACACCCGCGAGGTGCTCGAGGTCACCGGGCTCGACAAGTTCGTCCAGCAGCGGGTCGACGGCGTGACGATGCGGCAAGAACACATCGACGGCAAGCCTTCCCCCGACTCGTTCCTGCGCGCAGCGCAGTTGCTCGGGGTGAAACCCGCAGAAGGGACGGTCTTCGAGGACGCGTTGGCCGGTGTCGAGGCGGGCCGTCGCGGGCACTTCGGCTGCGTGGTCGGTGTCGACCGCGTCGGTCAGGCAGAAGCGTTGCGCCGCAACGGCGCCGACATCGTCGTCACAGATCTGGCCGAATTGCTGCCGAACCGATGATCACCGAAAAAACCTTCCCCGTCGAGCCGTGGCATGTGCGCGAGACCAAACTGGACCTCAATCTGCTGGCGCAATCTGAGTCCGTGTTCGCGTTGTCCAACGGGCATATCGGGTTGCGCGGCAATCTCGACGAGGGCGAGCCGTACGGACTGCCGGGAACCTACCTCAACTCGTTTTACGAGACACGCCCGCTGCCGTACGCCGAAGCGGGATTCAGCTATCCGGAGGACGGTCAATCGATCATCGACGTCACCAACGGCAAAATTCTGCGCCTGCTCGTCGACGACGAACCGTTCGACGTCCGATACGGCGAACTGGAAGCGCACGAACGAGTGCTTGATATGCGCGCGGGCACACTGACCCGCCACGTGAGCTGGACATCGCCGGCGGGCAAGCGGGTCAAGATCCGCTCGACGCGGCTGGTGTCACTGGCGCAACGCGGCGTGGCGGCCATCGAGTACGTGGTGGAGGCGGTCGGCGAATTCGCACGTGTCACGGTGCAATCCGAGCTTGTCGCCAACGAAGACCAGCCACCGCCGTCCGCCGACCCACGCGTCGCCGCGGTGTTGCTGAGCCCTTTGGAGGCCGTGCAGCACGACGCCAGCGACCACGGAGCGCTGCTCGTGCACCGAACCAGAAGCAGCCGTTTGATGATGGCCGCGGCAATGGACCATCAAATCGACGTACCGGGCCGCGTCGAGGTGAGCACCAATGCCGGCGAGGACTGGGCCCGAACGACCGTCATCTGTGGTTTGCGCGCTGGCCAACGGCTGCGGATCGTCAAGTTTGTCGCTTACGGATGGTCGAGCCTGCGCTCGAGACCCGCATTGCGCGATCAGGTACTGGGCGCGGTAGCGGGAGCCCAGTACATCGGGTGGGACGGTCTGCTCAAGTCGCAACGCGACTACCTGGATGACTTCTGGGATTGCGCGGACGTCGAGGTGGAGGGCGATGCCGATTGCCAGCAGGCGGTGCGGTTCGGGCTGTTCCACGTATTGCAGGCCAGTGCGCGGGCCGAACGCCGCGCGATCCCGGGAAAGGGCCTGACCGGCACCGGCTATGACGGCCACACCTTTTGGGACACCGAGGGATTCGTGCTTCCCGTACTCACGTACACCGCGCCGCATGCCGCAGCGGATGCGCTGCGTTGGCGGGCCTCGACGCTGGATCTGGCCCGGGATCGCGCGTCCGAGCTGGACCTCGCGGGCGCCGCCTTTCCGTGGCGGACAATCCGAGGACAGGAGTGCTCGGCGTACTGGCCTGCGGGCACGGCGGCCTGGCACATCAACGCCGACATCGCCATGGCCTTCGAGCGGTATCGCGTTGTGACAGGCGATGATTCGCTTGAGGCCGAGTGTGGTCTGGCGGTGCTCGTGGACACCGCACGGCTGTGGATGTCGTTGGGCCATCACGACCGGCACGGAGTCTGGCACCTCGACGGTGTGACCGGCCCTGACGAGTACACCGCCGTCGTGCGTGACAACGTGTTCACCAATCTGATGGCGGCGCACAACCTTCGCACCGCTGCCCAGGCCTGCCGTCGGCATCCCGATGCCGCGTACGCGCTCGGGGTCGGTTCGGAGGAAACCGCGGCCTGGCGCGATGCGGCCGCCGCGGTGCACATCCCGTACGACGAGGAACTCGGCGTACATCAACAGTGCGAGGGCTTCACCAACCTGCGGGAGTGGAACTTCACGGAGAACACGTCCTATCCGTTGTTGCTGTACGAACCATATGTGCGCCTGTACCCGTCACAGGTGGTCAAGCAGGCCGACCTCGTGCTGGCGATGCACTGGCGCGGCCACGAGTTCACGCCCGAGCAGAAGGCCCACAACGTCGACTACTACGAGCGGCGCACCACCAGGGACTCGTCCCTGTCAGCCTGCACGCAGGCGGTGATGTGTGCCGAGGTGGGCCATCTGGAACTGGCCCACGACTACCTCTACGAAGCGGCGTTGATCGACCTGCGCGACCTGCACCACAACACCCGCGACGGGCTGCACATGGCATCACTGGCCGGGGCGTGGACCGCGTTGGTCGCCGGCTTCGGCGGCTTGCGCGACGACGACGGGGAGCTCTCGCTCGACCCCCAGTTGCCGGACGGCATTTCGCGGTTGCGGTTTCGACTGCGCTGGAAGGGTTTTCGTCTGACCGTCGACGTCAACCACGAAGAAGTGAGTTACGTGCTGCGCGACGGGCCTGGCACCGAGCTGACCATTTGCCATGCCGGCGATCATCTCGACCTGCACACCGACTCGCCGACGACGGTGGCTGTGCAGCGCCGCAAGCCGCTGTTACCAGCGCCGCCGCAACCGCCTGGGCGCGAACCGATTCGCCGGTTGAGTGGTGACAGAGCTACTGCTACGTGACCCAATCTGGCCGATGCCAATATTGGCTTGGCCCGAAGCGTCTAGTTCGGCTATCTTCCTTCCGCTGGTCGCACAGTGACCAACCACGAATCCCGGGGTATACCGAAGAGTGATGAAGCAGATCGAGGGCCACAAGGTCGTCAATTTCGCCAGTCAGATTGACGACGCCACTTTCGCGCAGGCCAAGCAGACGGCGGAACTGCCGTTCGTCTATCCGCATGTGGCGTTGATGCCCGACGCGCACGTCGGCATAGGCGCGGCTGTCGGCACGGTGATCCCGACCCTCGGAGCGATCATTCCGGCGGCGGTGGGAGTCGACATTGGCTGCGGCATGATCGCGGCGCGCACCCGGTTCACCGCCGACGACCTTACGGGCAAAGACACAACGCGCCTTCGCAATTCGCTGGAATCCGCGATACCGCTGAGCGCGGGCAACTACAACAAGTCGTTGCGGCGATATGCGTTCACTGAGGCCCGCATCCAGCATCTGGAGCGCCTCGCCGCCGAGGGCAACGTCGACCTGTCCCATTCTCCGAAATGGAAGCAGCAGTTGGGAACTCTGGGCGGCGGCAACCATTTCATCGAGCTATGCCTCGACGCCAAGGATGCGGTGTGGATGTTCCTGCACTCCGGATCGCGCGGCGTTGGCAACAAGATCGCCACGCGACATATCAAGGTGGCCAAGCAATTGTGCCGCGATCGGCACATCTCGCTGCCCAATCATGATCTGGCCTACCTCCCCGAAGGCACCCCCGAGTTCGACACCTATATCGCCGAACTTCGTTGGGCCCAGCAATTTGCGCTCGCCAACCGGGAGGAAATGATGGACCGCTTCCGGCAGTCGTTCGCCCATTGGATGCACGTCGACCCCGAGGATGTCGAGGTCGAAAGAATCAACTGTCACCACAACTATTCCGCACCAGAACGTCACGCGGACAAAGACGTTTGGCTCACTCGAAAGGGCGCGATCGACGCCCACCGAGGCGTGATGGGCGTCATCCCCGGCTCGATGGGCACCAGCTCGTACGTCGTGCGGGGAAAGGGCAACCAGGCCGGCCTGTGCAGCGCACCGCACGGCGCGGGCCGGCGGTTCTCCAGAACCGAGGCCAGGCGCCGGTTCACCGTGGACGACCTCGCCGCGCGGATGAAAGGCATCGAATACCGCCACGGCGAGGCGTGGATAGACGAAATCCCCGACGCCTACAAGCCGATCGACGTCGTCATGCAGGACTCAACGGACCTCGTCGAGGTGGTCACCACCCTGCGCCAGGTCGTCAACGTCAAGGGCACCTAGCAGTTAGTGCTCGGCGTCGGTGAGCTGCTCTCCGGTCTCGATGTAGGACTTCAACCTTCGCAGGTCACGATCGAGCTTGTGCTTCGGGTCGGCGCCGAACAACTTTGCGATGGCGTGCCCAACCGCGCCGGCCATCGGGTTGTAGCTGAGCTCCACCTGGATCCGGCTGCCTACATCGGGTTCGGGGTCGACGCGAATCTTGCCGGTGTGGGCGATGAGCTGGCCCTCTGTGGTTTTCCAGGTGATTTCACGCCCGTCGACCCTGCCGGTCTCCTCCGCCTCGAACCGAACCGGCACACCGGCCGGGCCCGCGATCTCCCAGTGTGAGGTCGTGGCGTCGGCGTCGCGGCGGACGTCCCGGACATCAGGCATCAGGAACCGGAAGATGCTGTAGTCACTGATCAGTGGCCAGACCTGTTCGGGTGGTGCGGCGACGGAGATGCCGTCAATGATGTTGACCGCGTGCCGGCCGGCGCCGATGCCGGTGAGCCGCTTGAACGGCATGTTGGTCACCGCGCGGGCAACGAAAGCCGCCCCGGTGCCGCGCAGTGCCCATCCAACGGGTGCGGGCAGCCGGCCCCCTAACGCCCACAATGCGACACCGCCGCTACCGGCGAGGAACCGCGCGGTCGGTGACCAATTCTGTTGCAGCAGTTCGGGAATGGAACCGCGTGGGCGCGCGCCGCCCTGCAGCATGATCACCCCGGTGGGGTCGGAATGTACCGACCAGCGCGCCTCGACGTGTTTGATGCCGGGCACCCGCTTGACCGCCCGGCAAGCCGGCCCCTCCTCCCCTGCCAACACGTCGCCGGTGAGCGTCGCGACGCCGTCCGTCACGTGAACCTCCACTGCGTGGGGATGGCTGACGTGGCGGCCCAGCGTCTCGCGGACCCGTTCGTGTAGGACTCGATCGTCGGCCTCGCGCCCGGCGATGCGGTAGCGGGCGGCCGAGACTACGCCGCTGCCGCGGGCGGCCATGTCATGGGCAAGGACCTCGAGGCCATCGCGCGATCGGTGCGTACCGCTAGCCACCTTGTCCCGCATTTTGGCTCGCCGGCTCCGGCCTCGATCGGGATCGAATAGGTACTCGACGGCGGCTCCCGCGGCCGCCCCGAGTCCGACTTCGCTGGCGGTCGTGGCCAGGCGCGTCGGCCGTGACGCCTTCGGCTCGGAATTGACGGTGCGCATGACACTCACTCCTCCGTGGTAGGTCTTGCCGTTGAGTACCCACCGATCGATCAGGCATACGCGCGTGTCCCGGCGGGTAGTCGAACGACATGCCTGGCGAGATCGAATTGCGCAGCGCGGCGTTCACCGACCACACGCTGATACCGGACCGCTACTCCTACGAGGGCGGCAACATCTCTCCGCCGCTCGAATGGGGCGGGATTCCTGACGGCACCGCCGAACTCGTGTTGCTGTGCGAAGACCCGGATGCGCCCAGCGGGACGTTCACCCACTGGGTGGTTACCAACATCTCGCCCAGCACGACCGGTGTCGCCGAAGGCGAGCTGCCCGAGGGCGGGACGCCCGGCCGCAATGGTTTCGGCAAGGTCGGCTGGGGCGGGCCCAGGCCGCCGGTTGGCGACGACCCACACCGCTACTTCTTCCGGCTCTGCGCTGTCGACGGGACGCTGGGTGTCGGTGAGGGCGCGACCTCCGAGCAGGTGCACGCCGCGCTTGAGGGTCACGTCATCGCGCGCGGAACGTTGGTCGGGCTGTTCGCGCGCTAGTGCGCCGAGCCCAACCTACGCGCTGTTGTACATGTGTTAACTAGAATGGCGGGATGGCTGAGTCCAGACGTCGGCTGTCCCCCGACGACCGTCGTAACGAGCTGCTGGCATTGGGTGCCGAGGTGTTCGGCCAACGCCCGTACGACGAGGTCCGCATCGACGAGATCGCCGAGCGGGCCGGGGTGTCGCGGGCGCTGATGTACCACTACTTCCCGGATAAGCGGGCGTTCTTCGCGGCGGTGGTGCGCGGCGAGGGTGACAGGCTATTCGAGGCCACCAACACCCCACCCGACCCGGAGGCGGGCCTATTCGACCAGGTGCGCGAGGGCGTGCTGGCGTATGTGCGCTACGACGAGGAGCACCCGCACGGCGCGTGGGCGGCGTATATCGGCATGGGCCGCTCCGATCCGGTGTTGCGCGGCATCGAGGACATCGACAACGACCGGCAGGCCAACCGGATCATCGGCCGCATCATGGAGGCCGTCGGTGGCGAGATGGACTCCAAGGTCGAACGTGACCTGCGGGTCACCATCTACGGCTGGCTGGCGTTCACGTTCGAGATGTGCCGGCAGCGCCTGATAGACCCGTCGATCGACGCCGGATACGTCGGGGATGCCTGCGCGCACGCCCTGCTCGACGCGATCGAGCGGGTGCCGGGCATCCCGTCCGCGTTGAGCGAAGCCGTCGCACCCGAGCATCGCTGACTTTGCGGTTTCGGCGCGCTTACGGTCGCTCACCGATCAGGTCGCTCACCGATCGTTTCCGCGCCGAAATCGCGGACTTGTCGGTGCGGGTTGGCACCATGGCTACATGAGCTCCGACCCACTTGGGCGCTTCAGCGCGCTGACCCGCGAATGGTTCACCGGCACCTTCGCGGCCCCGACCGCGGCGCAGGCCGAGGCGTGGTCAGCCATCGCCGACGGCGACAACACGCTGGTCATCGCGCCCACCGGGTCGGGCAAGACGTTGGCCGCGTTCCTGTGGGCCATCGACCGGCTTGCCTCGTCGGAGCCCAAGCGTGCGAGGGCGGGCACTCGGGTGTTGTACGTGTCTCCGCTGAAGGCGCTCGCCGTCGACGTCGAGCGCAACCTGCGCACCCCGCTGACCGGCATCGGCCGGGTCGCCGAGCGCAATGGCGTGCCCGCTCCCGACATCAGTGTTGGGGTGCGGTCCGGTGACACCCCGCCCGCCCGGCGCCGCGAGCTGATCACCAGACCCCCGGACATCCTGATCACCACGCCGGAGTCGCTCTTCCTGATGCTGACGTCGGCGGCGCGCGAGACGCTGGCCGAGGTGCAGACGGTCATCGTCGACGAGGTGCACGCCGTCGCGGGCACCAAACGCGGCGCACACCTGGCGCTGTCGCTGGAACGGCTTGACCAGCTGTCGGCCACCCCGGCGCAGCGCATCGGGCTGTCGGCGACCGTGCGCCCGCCCGAGGAGGTGGCGCGATTCCTGTCGGGGCAGGCGAGGACGACGATCGTCGCGCCGCCTGCGGCCAAGACGTTCGACCTGTCGGTGCAGGTGCCGGTCCCCGACATGGCCAACCTGGAGAACAACACGATCTGGCCCGACGTCGAGGCACGCATCGTCGATCTGATCGAGGCGCACCGCAGCTCGATCGTGTTCGCCAATTCGCGACGGCTGGCGGAGCGACTCACCTCACGGCTCAACGAGATTCACGCCGAACGGTCGGGCATCGAACTGGCTGCCGCGCGTAACCCACAGGTCGGCGGCGGCTCACCCGCGCAGGTGATGGCCAGCGGTCAATCCTTCGGGGCCGCGCCGCTGCTGGCCCGTGCGCATCACGGCTCGGTTAGCAAGGAACAGCGCGCGCAGGTCGAGGACGACCTCAAGAGCGGACTTCTGCGCGCCGTCGTCGCAACGTCCAGCCTGGAGTTGGGCATCGATATGGGTGCGGTCGATCTGGTGATCCAGGTCGAGGCGCCGCCGTCGGTGGCCAGCGGGTTGCAGCGCATCGGCCGCGCCGGTCATCAGGTCGGTGAGATCTCCCAGGGTGTGCTGTTTCCCAAGCACCGCACGGATCTGATTGGGTGCGCCGTGACTGTGAAGCGGATGCTCACCGGCGAGATCGAGACCATGCACGTGCCGACGAACCCGCTCGACGTGCTGGCCCAGCACACCGTGGCGGCCTGCGCGCTGGAGCCGATCGACGCCGACCGCTGGTTCGACGCGGTGCGGCGCAGTGCACCATTTGCGACGTTGCCGCGCAGCGCATTTGAGGCGACGCTGGACTTACTATCCGGCAAGTATCCGTCCACCGAGTTCGCCGAGCTGCGGCCGCGGCTGGTGTATGACCGGGACGCAGGCACGTTGACGGCGCGTCCGGGCGCGCAGCGGCTGGCGGTCACCTCTGGCGGCGCGATTCCGGACCGCGGCCTGTTCACCGTCTACCTGGCCACCGACTCCGAAAAGCCTTCGCGGGTCGGCGAACTCGATGAGGAGATGGTCTACGAGTCCCGGCCCGGCGATGTGATCTCGCTGGGTGCAACCAGTTGGCGCATCACCGAGATCACCCACGACCGGGTGTTGGTCATCCCGGCGCCGGGGCAGCCCGCGCGGCTGCCGTTCTGGAAGGGCGACGGCGTGGGCAGGCCGGCCGAGTTGGGTGCGGCGGTCGGCGCGTTCACCGGCGAGCTGGCCCGGCTCGGCCACGACGAGTTCGTCGAGCGTTGCCGTGCAATGGGTTTCGACGAGTTCGCATCCGACAACCTGTGGCAGCTGCTCGACGACCAGCGACAGGCGACGGGCACGGTGCCGAGCGACACCACGTTTGTGGTCGAACGGTTCCGCGACGAACTCGGCGACTGGCGAGTGATCCTGCACTCCCCCTACGGGCTTCGGGTGCACGGACCGCTTGCGCTGGCGGTGTCACGACGGCTGCGCGAGCGCTACGGCATCGAGGAGAAGCCGACCGCCTCCGACGACGGCATCATCGTGCGGCTGCCCGACACCGAAGATGCCGCTCCCGGGGCCGACCTGTTCGTGTTCGACGCCGACGAGATCGAACCGATCGTCACCGCCGAGGTGGGCGGGTCGGCGCTGTTCGCCTCGCGGTTCCGCGAATGTGCCGCCCGCGCACTGCTTCTGCCGCGACGGCATCCCGGTAAGCGGTCGCCGCTGTGGCATCAGCGGCAGCGTGCCGCGCAGCTGCTCGACGTTGCCCGCAAGTACCCGGACTTCCCCATCGTGCTGGAGGCGGTCCGCGAATGCCTGCAGGACGTCTATGACGTCCCCGCGCTCACCGAGCTGATGCACCGGGTGGCGCAGCGCCGGTTGCGGGTGGTCGAGGTGGAGACCGCGACCCCGTCGCCGTTCGCGGCGTCGCTGTTGTTCGGCTACGTTGGCGCCTTCATGTACGAGGGCGACAGCCCGTTGGCCGAGCGGCGCGCCGCGGCACTGTCGTTGGACAGCGTGCTGCTGGCCGAGCTGCTGGGCCGTGTCGAGCTTCGGGAGCTGCTCGATCCACAAGTCATCGCGACCACCACGCAGCAGCTGCAGCACCTCAGCTCCGACCGGCTGGCTCGCGATGCGGAGGGCATCGCGGATCTGCTGCGCGTGCTGGGCCCGCTGACCGAACAGGAGATCGCCGACCGGTGCACGACGAGAGAAGTGGGTGGCTGGCTGGACGGCCTGCAGGCTGCCAAGCGTGCGCTGAGGGTGTCGTTCGCCGACCAAACCTGGTGGGCGGCAGTCGAAGACATCGGCTTGCTACGCGACGGGGTCGGAGTGGCGGTGCCCGTCGGGGTGCCCGCGGCGTTCACCGAATCGGTGGCCGATCCGCTCGGCGAACTGCTCGGCAGGTATGCCCGCACGCACGGCCCGTTCACCACGCACGACGCCGCTGCCCGCTTCGGCCTCGGGCTGCGCGTGACGGCCGATGTGCTGGGCCGAATGGCCATCGACGGCAGGTTGATCCGCGGCGAGTTCACCGACTCGGCTTCTGCCTTATTGCCGGCACCGGCCGGCGCTGGCGATCAGTGGTGTGATGCCGACGTCCTGAAGATTCTGCGGCGCCGGTCGCTGGCCGCGCTGCGGGCACAGGTCGAGCCGGTCAGCACCGCGGCCTATGGTCGTTTCCTGCCGGCCTGGCAGCAGGTGGGGACGCACAATTCGGGCGTCGACGGCCTTGCCGCGGTGATCGATCAGTTGGCCGGAGTGCCGATCCCTGCGTCAGCGGTCGAGCCACTGGTATTCGGGCAGCGGGTGCGCGACTACCAGCCCGCGATGCTCGACGAGCTCCTTGCCGCGGGCGAGGTCACCTGGTCGGGGGCGGGCCAGATCGGCGGCGGCGACGGGTGGATCGCGTTTCACTCCGCCGAATCGGCGCCGATGACGCTGGCCGCGCCGACGGAGATCGAGTTCACCGATACCCATCGAGCGATTTTGGACACCCTCGGCGGTGGTGGGGCCTTCTTCTTCCGCCAACTCGCCGACGGTGATTCCGAACAGCTCAAACAGGCGCTGTGGGAGTTGATTTGGGCCGGCTGGGTCGCCGGCGACACGTTCGCCCCGGTGCGCGCGATGCTGTCGGGCACGCGTCGGTCGACCGGCCGCCGCGGGGCCCCAGCGCATCGGCAACGGCAGCGACCGCCGCGGTTGAGCCGCTACAGCGTCGCGCATGCGCAGGCCCGCAGCTCCGACCCGACGGTGGCCGGCCGGTGGTCGGCGTTGCCCGCCGCCGAGCCCGAGTCGACCGTGCGGGCGCATTTCCAGGCCGAGCTGTTGCTCAACCGCTACGGCGTGCTGACCAAGGGCGCGGTCGGCGCCGAAGATGTGCCAGGCGGCTTCGCGATGCTGTACAAGGTGCTCACCGCCTTCGAGGACGCAGGCCGGTGCCAGCGGGGTTACTTCGTCGAGTCGCTGGGCGGGGCGCAGTTCGCGGTGGCCTCGACGGTCGACCGGCTGCGGTCCTACCTCGACGGTGTCGACCCGGAGCGCCCCGAGTATCACGCGCTCGTGCTGGCGGCCGCCGATCCCGCCAACCCGTACGGCGCCGCCCTGCCGTGGCCGTCAAAGAAGGTGGCTGACGAGGACGTGTCGCACCGGCCAGGCCGCAAGGCGGGGGCGCTGGTGGCCATCGTCGACGGTGAGCTGGCCTGGTTCCTCGAACGCGGCGGGCGCTCCCTGCTGAGCTTCACCCACGACGCCGAGACGCATGCGGCGGCAGCGGCGGCGTTGGCCGATCTAGTGAGCGCCGGCCGCGTCGGTTCGCTGCTCGTCGAGAAGATCAATGGCGTGGCGGTGCTCGAACCGGTCGCCGAAGGCGAGCGCGCCGCCGTGCAGGAGGCGCTGATTGGCGCCGGGTTTGCTCGCACGCCGAGGGGCCTGCGCTTGCGGTGATGTGGGAACACCCGCGGTGCGAGTACCGTTTCATTCGCTTATGACTGCGCCCCGGATAACCACACCGTTTGGATTCACGTCGACGGCTGCTGAGGTCATCGCCAGCGTTGACCTGTCGGGTAAGCGGGCCATCGTCACCGGCGCGTCGTCGGGTATCGGCGTCGAGACCGCGCGGGCACTGGCGGATGCCGGTGCTGCGGTCACCCTCGCGGTGCGCAACACGGAGGCGGGTGAGCGGGTGGCCGCCGAGATCCGCGAAGGCACCGGCAACCAGGGTGTCACCGTCGGCGCCCTCGATCTGTCAGACCTGACCAGCGTCCGCGCCTTCGCCGCGGCAGGGAGCGGACCGCTTGACATCCTGGTCAACAACGCAGGCGTAATGGCAATACAAGAGCTGACGATGTCGACGAGCGGCCACGAAATGCAGTTCGCGACAAACCATCTCGGGCATTTCGCACTCGCGCTCTGGCTGCACGAGTCGCTTGCCGCGGCCGGCTCGGCCCGCATCGTGTCGGTGAGCTCCGGCGGGCATCTGCGCTCGCCGGTGGTGTTCGACGACATCGACTACGCGTTCCGCGACTACGACCCATTCGGTGCCTACGGTCAGTCGAAGACCGCCAATGTGTTGTTCGCCGTCGAGGCCACCCGCCGGTGGGCGCCCGACGGCATCGTCGCCAACGCGCTGATGCCGGGCGGGATCGCCACTCCGCTGCAGCGGCATTTGCCTGAGGACTACGCCGCGCAGGCACTCGTAGCGTTCCGGGAGGCTGGCACGGACTTCAAGACAGTCGAGCAGGGCGCGGCGACCTCGGTGCTGCTCGCCGCTTCCCCACTGGTGGAGGGTGTCGGCGGTCGCTACTTCGAGGACTGCAACGAGGCCGTGCGGGTCGACCGGCGCGGCAAGCCCGGCCAGGGCGGGGTCGCGCCGTATGCTCTCGACCCGGCCAACGCCGAACGGCTGTGGGAACTCTCGCTGAAGTTGATTCAATGAGACATGCCTGAGGGCGACACCGTCTGGCACACCGCCACCATCCTGCGCGATGCGCTGGCCGGCAAGAGGCTAACGCGATGCGACGTCCGGGTGCCGAAATACGCCACCGTCGACCTGACCGGTCAGGTGGTCGACGAGGTGATCAGCCGGGGCAAGCATCTGTTCATCCGCGTCGGCCAGGCCAGCATCCATTCGCATCTGAAGATGGACGGCAGCTGGAAGGTCAACCCGGTCAGCAAGCCAAGCAGGGCCGGTTATCGGATCCGGATCATCTTGGAGGCGGGCGACATTCAGGCGGTCGGCATCGATCTGGGGGTGCTCGAGGTATTGGACCGTGAGCACGACATGGACGCCGTCGCCCACCTGGGTCCCGACCTGCTCGGCGACGATTGGGATCCGCACATCGCGGTGGCGAAGCTGACGGCCGATCCTGACCGAACGCTATCCGAGACGCTGCTTGACCAGCGGGTGATGGCCGGTGTCGGGAACGTCTACTGCAACGAACTGTGTTTCGTGACCGGGCATCTGCCCACCGCTCCGGTCGGCGACGTCAAGGACCCGCTGCGGATGGTGCAGCGGGCTCGGGACATGTTGTGGCTCAACCGGTCCCGGTGGAATCGCACCACGACCGGAGACACCCGCAGCGGTCGTGATCTGTGGGTCTACGGCCGCGGAGGTAAGCCATGCCGCCGGTGCGGTACCGCGATCCTGTCAGACGGCAGTGGGGACCGCGTCTCCTATTGGTGCCCGGTTTGTCAGACGTGACGCAGCGCCGAGAGTACGGAATATGACGGATTTCGGCTGATTTTCATCGGTGCCGCACTCTCGACGCCGTTTTCGCTATCCCGGCAGCGCCAGCTTGACGATCTTGCGCACCACGGTGCCGAACTGCTTGTGCAGCGGTCCGCTGTTGTACGGGAGGCCGTACCGCTGGCAGATCTCTTGGACCTCGACGGCGATCTCAGCGTGTCGGTGCGCCGGGATGTCGGGGAACAGGTGATGCTCGATCTGGAACGACAGGTTGCCGCTCAGGATGTGAAACAGCTTGCCACCAGTGAGGTTTGCCGATCCGAGCAACTGGCGGAAATACCACATCCCGCGTGTCTCGCCCTTGGTTTCCTCGATGGAGAACTCCTGGACGTCCTCGGGGAAGTGGCCGCAGAAGATGATCATGAACGACCAGACGTTGCGCATGAGGTTTGCAGTCAGATTGCCCGCGAGCACGAACGGCGCGAACGGCCCTGCCAGCAGCGGGAAGGCCACATAGTCCTTGAGCGCCTGCCGCTTGGTCTTGCGCCAGATGCCCTCGAGGATCTCGCGCTTGTCGGCCAGGGTGATCTCGCCGGCGCGAATCCGTTCGGTCTCCAGCTCGTGCAGCGCCACACCGTACTGGAACAGCACCATCAACAGGAACGCGTAAACCGGGTTGCCCAGAAAGTACGGGCGCCACCGCTGGTCCTCGCTCATCCGCAGGATGCCGTAACCGATGTCGCGGTCCATCCCGACGATGTTGGTGAAGGTGTGGTGCATGTAGTTGTGCGAGTGGCGCCACTGATCACCCGGGCACGCGGTGTCCCATTCGAATCCGCGGCTGGAGATCGCCGGATCGCCCATCCAGTCGTACTGGCCGTGCATCACGTTGTGGCCGATCTCCATGTTGTCGATGATCTTCGACAGGCCCAGCATCGCGGTGCCGGTGAGCCATGCGGGCGGGAAGATGCCGCCGAACACCAATGCGCGCCCGCCAACTTCAAGGGCCCGCTGCGCCTTGATGATCCGGTGGATGTAGGTGGCATCGCGCTCACCGAGGTCGGCGATCACGCGTTCCTTCAGCGCGTCGAGTTCATGGCCGAACGCCTCGGCCTGCTCGGGGGTCATCGTGATGGTCTTGCCCGCGACGGTCTTCTGGATCGCCTTCGGGGCAGGAGCGGTAGCTGTGCTTGTCACAGTCATGTCGAACTCCTTTCGGTTAGAGCGCGATGTCGACATCGCCGACGGGGACGGACACGCAGATCTGCACGTCCTCCTGCTCGGCGCTCGACACCGCTCCGGTGATGAGGTTTTTCACCGCACCGCGGGTCTTGCGGCGGGTGCAGCTGTGGCAGATGCCCATCCGGCATCCGCTTTCGGGCGTCAGCCCCGCGGCTTCGGCCTGCTCCAGCAGCGGCCGGCCATCGTCGACGAGCTCGACGCCACTGTCGGCGAAGGTGACGCTGCCGCCGGACCTCTCGCCTGGGACGTCGAACACGGGCGGGACGAAACTCTCCGAGCGCACGTTCGCGCAGTGTTCACGGACCGCATCCACCAAAGCGGGTGGGCCGCAGACGAACACAGCGTCGGGCTCAGGCATCACGGCGGCGAGGTGCTCGGGACCAAACCGGTCGTCGAGGTCGGACCCCGCGGGCACGCGGGTGTAACCGTGCAACACGCGAACACCCGGCATGGCGGCGAGTTCGCCGCGGTAGCAAGCCTCCTCGGCGGAGCGCGCGTAGTGGATGAACGCGACCTCGCCGGTGAAGTTCTCGGCGTGCAGTGTGCGCAGCATCGACATCACCGGCGTAATGCCGCTGCCGCCGGACACGAACAAGATGCGCCCCGGCCGCCGGGTCGGAAGAACGAAGTCGCCGCCCACGGAGTCCAGCCCGACGACCATGCCGGCCCGGGCGTGCTTGTAGAGGTAGTTGGAGACCAGGCCGCCGTCGTGGCGGCCCACGGTCAGCTCGATGTACGGGGCGCCCTCGGCGCTGGCCGGTGAATACGGACGGGTACGACGACGGCCGTCGATCTCGACGGTGAGGTTGATGTGCTGGCCCGCGCGAAAGCCGGTGAACGCGCGGTTCGGTTCGAGTGTGAGCGTGACGCTGCGCGGGGTCTGCCGCCGCACCGCGACGATCTTGGCCCGGGCGTCACCCGTGGTCCAAGTCGGGGCAACCAGCTCGGTGTACCGGTCCACGCCATGCGGCCCGGTCAGCAGGTCGACCAGCGGTGACCTCAGCACCCGCCGCGTCAAAGTTTCAGTGAACATATGTACACCGTGCGCGGTGGTGCGCGGTGCAGTCAAGAGATTCGGCCTGCTTGTGGTAGGTTTCACATAGTGAACAGTCGTACGCCCAGTTCACGAACGAGCCGATCTGGTCGTTCGGGTAAGTCGCGCTCCCGCGACACCCTGTCGCGTGAGGAGCGCAAGGAAGCCACCCGGAGGTCCATCGTCGCGGCCGCGCTGAGACTGCTCGAGGACCGCAGCTTCGCCGCGCTGAGCCTGCGTGAGGTCACGCGTGAGGCCGGCATCGTGCCCGCGGCGTTCTATCGGCATTTCGAGTCGATGGAGGCGCTCGGGCTGGTACTGATCGACGAGTCGTTCCGCAGGCTGCGCGACATGCTGCGCGCCGCGCGCGCCGGCAAGTTGGATCCCAACCGCGTCATCGAATCGTCGGTCGACATCCTCATCGACGGCGTCAACGAAGATCGCGAACACTGGCGCTTCATCGGGCGCGAGCGATCCAGCGGCGTGACCGTGTTGCGCTACGCGATCCGCACCGAAATCCGGTTGATCACTTCGGAGTTGGCGATCGACCTGGCCCGGTTTCCCGGGCTGAACACCTGGAGCGGCGAGGATCTCAACATCCTGGCCAGCCTGTTCGTGAACTCGATGATCGTGATCGCCGAGGCCATCGAGGACGCCAATGACACGGCGGCGATCGAGGAGATCAAGCGCATCGCGGTCAAGCAGTTGCGGATGATCGCAGTCGGCGTCAGCGGGTGGCGCAGCGCGGGTTAGCGTGAGGCGCATGCCGCACCTCGAGGGTTCGGCATCGCGCTGGCCTGCGACATCCGGATCGCCTC
>JBKOYU010000678.1:0-14614 GCA_046725575.1 Actinomycetota bacterium
ACGAGGACACCATCCGCGAGGCCATCTCCGGACAGATCTGCCGCTGCACCGGCTACACCACGATCGTGCGGTCCATCCAATGGGCAGCCAGTCATGCGAAAGAGGAGGTGGCCACCTCATGACCACCGTCGAACTGCACCCAGAAGATACCGCCGACAACGACCAGAAGCCGTGTGGGCATGGCCGGATGTTGCGCAAGGAGGACCCCCGATTCATCAGGGGTCGCGGCAATTACGTCGACGACGTCCAGCTACCCGGCATGCTGCACCTGGCGATCCTGCGTTCGCCGTACGCGCACGCACGCATCGTCGGCATCGACACCAGTGCGGCACAAGCACATCCGAAGGTCAAGGCCGTGGTCACCGGTGCCGACCTCGCCGAAAAGGGACTTGCGTGGATGCCGACGCTGTCCAACGACGTGCAGGCCGTGCTGGCCACCGACAAGGTGCGGTTCCAGGGCCAGGAAGTGGCATTCGTCGTCGCCGAGGACCGTTACTCCGCACGGGATGCGTTGGAACTCATCGACGTCGAGTACGACCCGCTCGATCCCGTCGTCGACGCACGCAAGGCTCTCGATCCGGATGCGCCGGTGATCCGCACCGATCTGGAGGGCAAGACTGACAACCACTGCTTCGACTGGGAGACCGGTGACGCTGCGGCGACCGAGGCGGCTTTCGCGAAGGCCGACATCGTGGTCAAGCAGGAAATCGTTTATCCCCGAGTTCATCCCGCACCGATGGAAACCTGCGGAGCGGTCGCCGACCTCGACCCGGTGACCGGCAAACTGACACTCTGGTCGACCAGCCAGGCGCCGCACGCACATCGGACGCTCTACGCCTTGGTGGCCGGCCTGCCCGAGCACAAGATCCGGATCATCTCGCCCGACATCGGCGGTGGGTTCGGTAACAAGGTGCCGATCTACCCGGGCTACGTCTGCGCCATCGTCGGATCGCTGCTCCTGGGAAAGCCCGTGAAATGGATGGAGGACCGCAGCGAGAACCTGACCAGCACCGGGTTCGCGCGCGACTACATCATGGTCGGTGAGATCGCGGCCACCAAGGACGGCAAAATTCTCGCGATCCGGTCCAACGTGCTGGCCGATCACGGTGCGTTTAACGGCCAGGCGGCGCCTCTCAAGTACCCGGCCGGCTTCTTCGGGGTGTTCACCGGCAGCTACGACATCGAGGCGGCCTACTGCCACATGACCGCGGTGTACACCAACAAGGCGCCGGGTGGGGTTGCGTACGCCTGCTCGTTCCGCATCACCGAGGCGGTGTACTTCGTCGAACGGCTTGTGGACTGTCTGGCGTACGAGCTCAAGATGGACCCAGCCGAGCTGCGGCTGTCGAATCTCTTGAGACCGGAGCAGTTTCCGTACAAGTCCAAGACCGGTTGGGTTTACGACTCTGGTGACTACGAGAAAACCATGCGGCTGGCGATGGACATGATCGGCTACGACGCGCTGCGCCGAGAACAGAAGGAGCGCCGTGAGCGCGGCGAGTTGATGGGCATCGGCATGTCGTTCTTCACCGAGGCGGTCGGCGCGGGGCCGCGCAAAGACATGGACATCCTGGGGCTCGGCATGGCCGACGGCTGCGAGCTCCGTGTCCATCCGACGGGCAAAGCCGTTGTGCGGCTGTCAGTGCAGACCCAGGGCCAGGGACACGAAACCACGTTCGCCCAGATCGTCGCCGAGGAACTCGGTATCCCGCCCGACGACATCGATGTGGTGCACGGCGACACCGACCAGACCCCGTTCGGGCTGGGCACCTACGGGAGCCGGTCGACTCCCGTCTCGGGAGCGGCCGCAGCGCTTGTGGCGCGCAAGGTGCGCGACAAGGCGAAGATCATCGCTTCCGGCATGCTGGAGGCCTCGGTCGCCGACCTGGAGTGGGACAAGGGCAGCTTCAGGGTCAAGGGCGACCCCTCCGCGTCGGTGACCATCCAGGACATCGCGATGCGCGCGCATGGCGCAGGCGATCTACCGGAGGGTCTCGAGGGTGGTTTGGACGCCCAGATCTGTTACAACCCAGAGAATCTGACGTACCCCTACGGTGCGTACTTCTGCGTTGTCGACATCGACCCGGGAACAGCGGTGGTGAAGGTCCGCCGGTTCCTGGCCGTCGACGACTGCGGTACGCGGATCAACCCGATGATCATTGAGGGGCAGGTGCATGGCGGCATCACGGACGGCATCGGCATGGCGCTGATGGAGATGATCGCCTTCGACGAGGAGGGCAACTGCCTCGGCGGGTCGCTGATGGACTACTTGATCCCCACCGCCGTCGAGGTGCCGCACTTCGAAACCGGGCACACCGTGACCCCGTCCCCGCATCATCCGATCGGGGCCAAGGGGGTCGGGGAGTCGGCGACGGTCGGCTCACCACCGGCGGTGGTCAACGCGGTCGTGGATGCGCTGGCGCCGTTCGGCGTTCGGCACGCCGACATGCCGCTGACTCCGTCGCGCGTGTGGGAGGCGATGCAGGGCAGACCGACCCCACCGATCTAGAGGAGTGACAATGACGATGAGCGAACGGGTCCAGCAGCTGCGGCGCTTGCGGATGCCGTTCGTCCACGCCACCGTCGTGCGAGCGCAGCACCCCGCGTCGGCGCAGGCCGGCGACGAAGCAATTCTGTTGTCGGACGGCACCATCGAGGGCTTCGTCGGTGGCCTGTGTGCGCAAAACTCGGTTCGCAAGGCGGCACTCGGCGCGCTGCAAGCGGGTGAAAGCGTGCTGCTGCGTGTGCTGCCCGACGGCGGCCTCCACTTTCCCGAGGCACCGGGCGCCTGCGTGGTCGTCAACCCGTGTCTGTCCGGCGGCGCATTGGAGATCTTTCTCGACCCGCAGGTGCCTCCGCCGCTGGTTCGCATCTGCGGCGCCACACCGATCGCAGAGACGCTGGCCGTGATGACCGCCGCGCTCGGTTATGAGGTGCAACGCGACGGTGACGGCGATCTGGCACAGGCCACCGCCGTGGTGATCGCGACGCATGGCGGGCCCGAAGCCGAGGTGATCCGAGCCGCACTCGACGCCGGCGTGGGCTATGTCGGCCTTGTCGCCAGCGAGGTCCGCGGTCGTGCGATCCTCGACGGTCTGGCGCTCACCGATGCCGAACGGCGACGCGTGCACACACCTGTCGGGCTGCCGATCGGCGCGAAGACACCCGCCGAGATCGCCGTGTCGATCCTCGCGGAGATTGTCCGGGCCATCCGGGTCGGCGGCCTGACCGCGCCGCGCCGCGACGCGGCGACGCCAAATGCGTCGAGTGAAGAAGCATGTCACGGTCACGGGTGACCGGTGTCGTGCTGGCCGCCGGCGTCTCGCGCCGACTCGGCACGTCGAAACTGTTGTTGCCACTTGGCGATACAACGGTGCTGGGTGCGACCCTCGACGTGGCCCGCAGCTGTCCATTCGATCAGTTGATCGTCACGCTCGGCGGGGCCGCCGCAGCAGTCCGGGAGGCGGTGAAGCTTGACGGCATCGACATCGTGGTCGCCGATGACCACAGGTCGGGGTGTTCGTCGTCGCTGCGGACCGCACTGCCGCGGGTGGATTTGCGTGCCGATGGCCGTCTGCTTGAATCGGTGGCGCGATGACGGAGCCTGTCGCCGATTTGTTCACCGATGTCGACGAGGTGATCGGCCGATTCGACGCACACGACTACCTGCTCGACGTCGGCACCGCCTCAGCGATCTACCTCGCCGTGGTGCTCGGCCGCCCACTACTTTTGGAGGGTGAACCCGGGGTCGGTAAGACCACTGCGGCGAAAACCCTTGCAGCGGTTCTTGATGCGCCGCTGCTGCGGCTGCAGTGCTATGAGGGTATTACGGCCAGCGAAGCGCTGTACGACTGGAACTACCAACGACAGCTGCTGAGCATTCGGCTCGCCGAAGCGCGTGGCGCAGGCATCGAGGAATCCGACCTGTACACCGAGACATATCTGGTCGATCGACCGATCTTGGAATGCGTGCGATACCGCGGGCCTGGCGCGCCGGTACTTCTGATCGACGAGATCGACCGTGCGGACGACGAATTCGAGGCGCTTCTCCTAGAGTTTCTCGGCGAATCTGCGGTGACTGTTCCCGAACTGGGCACCTTTGTGGCGCAGCGCCCGCCGATCGTCGTGCTCACCTCAAACCGAAGCCGTGACCTGCACGACGCACTGCGGCGGCGATGTCTCTACCACTGGATCGACTACCCAGATACGTTGCGAGCGGCAGCGATTGTGCGGCGGACGGTGCCGGGGGCGACGGCCCCACTGATTCAGCACGCCGCCCAATTTGTCAACCATACAAGGGTTCTCGACATGGACAAACCGCCCGGTGTCGCCGAGACCATCGACTGGGTGGCGGCGCTCGTCGCGCTCGGCGTCGCCGACTTCTGCACTGCTGAGGCGGATGCTTCGGCAGCCGCCAGCCTGGGCGCACTGGCCAAGACGCCCGATGACCGGGACACGATCGCCGAAGCCTTCGCCGAATATACGGAAGGAAGCTGCCGATGAAGATCACCAACGAGTTCACCGTGAGCGCACCGGCAGAACGGGCGTGGGCGGTGCTTACCGATCTCGACCAGGTGGTTCCGCTCATGCCGGGTGCGCAGCTGGTAGGCCAGGAAGGCGACGACTATCTCGGCAAGATAAAGGTAAAGGTCGGACCGGTCACCAGCGAGTTCAGCGGTAAGGCCCACTTCGTCGAGCGTGACGGCGAGGCGCATCGCGCAGTCGTGGACGCGCGCGGCCGGGAGGCCCGGGGCTCCGGAAATGCGGCCGCCACCATCACCCTCGGCGTGCACGAGGCAGGGGATCGAAGCAGGGTCACGGTTGACACCGACCTCAAGATCGTCGGCAAGCTCGCCCAATTCGGTAGCGGCATGTTGCAGCAGGTGTCGGAGAAGCTGCTGGGCGAGTTCGTCGACTCACTGGAGGCCAAGCTGGCCGCCGGCGGTGTAGAAGCCGACACACCGTCGACCAACGGCCAGGTCGAAAGGCCGGCCCAGGAGCCAGCGCCGATCGACTTGATCGAGCTAGCGGGCGGCGGTGCACTCAAGAAGTACGGTCCCGCGGTGCTCGTCGCGGTCGCGGCATTGTTGTTGTTCCTCATTCTGCGCCGACGACGTTGACCTCACCCTTCCTGCTTCGCGGCGTCGACCTGGCCGCCTTCGCCGTAGCACTGGTCAACCGGCTGCACATCGGTGGCGTGGTGGTGTCCGCAAGCGGCCCAACGGTATTCGTCGAGGCGTTGCGCCGCGACTGGCCACAGACACGCCCGCACCTCTACTGGGCGGCGCGTCTGACGCTGGTGAACCGGGTGGAGGACCTGGCCGCATTCGATGCGGTGTTCGATGCCGTATTCGCTGATGCCGTGCTGGGTCTGGATCCACCGGGACTGAAGCAGAGCCTCCGAACCGCCGCCGCCGACCCGGGCGTGCCAGGTCGTGCCAGTGTGGTCGCCGAGGGCGGCCTGCCGTGGACCCGCCCCGCGTCGATCACCGCCGTCGACAAGCATGCCGCCGACATCGGGATCCCCGACACCCTGCCGAGCCGAATCGTCGTGCGGGCGGACGAACCGTTTGAGCGGTTCGACTCCGGCGACCTCCGCTTGCTCGGTGCATGGCTGGAGCGGGCGCTGGCGCATTGGCCCCGGCGCCGCAGCCTGCGCCGCGAGCCGCACCGGCACGGCAAGCGGATCGATCTCCGGCAGACCATGAAGGAATCGCGCACGACCGGCTGGGAGACGATGCGGGTGGCTCGTACCCGCAGCCGGGAACACCCCCGCCGAGTGGTGCTGATGTGCGACGTCAGCAGATCGATGCAGCCGTATGCCACCATCTATCTGCATCTGATGCGGGCAGCGGCCTTGCGGCAGAGGAGAATTCGCCCCGAGGTTTTCGCGTTCTCGACTTCGCTGACACGGCTGACCGCCGCGCTGTTGCATCGCTCCGCGGAGGTGGCGTTGGCCAGGGCCAATGCCAAGGTCACCGACCGTTATGGCGGCACGCGTCTCGGCAGCTGCATCGGCGAACTGGTTTCGGGCTCACACGGCAACGCACTGCGCGGCGCGGTGGTCATCATCGCGTCCGACGGGTGGGACAGCGATCCGCCCGACGTGCTCGACCGGGTGCTTGCCCGGGTGCGTCGCCGGGCGCAGAAGATGATCTGGCTGAACCCACGCGCCGCGCAGCACGACTTCCGGCCACTGGCCGCGTCGATGGCGACGGCGTTGCCGTACTGCGATCTCTTCTTGCCGGCGCATTCGCTGACCGGTCTGCGGGAGCTGTTCGCTGTGCTTGCCGACCAGTAGCGGGCAGCTAGGACGCCTGCTCGGTCGCAGGTTGGGCGGTTCCGCCGGACGCCTTCTTGGCTGCCCGACGCCGCTTGTACCACTCGACGAACATCGGCGTGACGGACGCCACCGCGATGAGGATGAAGATGGGCTCGAGCAGCTTCTGGACGATCTCGAACTGGCCGAGCCCGTACCCGAGGAGCGTCAGCCCGACGCCCCACACGACGGCGCCGATTACGTTGAAGAGCGTGAATACGCCGTAGCTCATCCGGGCGGCGCCGGCCGTGATCGGCGCCAGGGTCCGCACGATCGGCACGAAGCGGGCGAGCACGATGGCGAACGGTCCCCGCTCCTCGAAGAAGGTGTGGGCCTCGTCTAGATACCGCTGCTTGAGCACGCGAGCGTTGGGCTTGAACATCGCGGTACCCAGGTAGCGCCCGATGAAGTACCCGACCTGTCCGCCCAGGATGGCGGCGATTGGGATGAAGACCAGTAGCTGCCACAGCTGGAAGTCGGCTTGTCCTGCGGCGGCTGTACCTGCGGCAAGCATGCCCGCCACGAACAGCAGCGTGTCCCCGGGCAGCACCGGGAACAGCACGCCCGACTCGACGAAGATCACCACCAGCAACCCCACCAGGGCCCAGGTACCGAAGAAGCCGATGAGCTTGATCGGGTCCAGGAAGTCCGGCATGAGTGCCAGCTGCGTGGCAGCGGCAGAGACGGCCGTGGTGGTCATGGCACACCAAGATACCGGTGGCGGCCTGAGCGGATGCTGTCCCGGGGCTAGGGTCGGCTATGGCCACTCATAAAGCTGTTCACGTTGCGTCTGCGAATGCGCCGTTGACCGTCGTTGACGTCGAGACCACACCACCCGGCCCGGGCCAGGTCCGCATCGCTGTGGCCGCCTGCGGCGTGTGCGGAACCGACCACGGTTTCGTCAGCGGTGGCTTTCCGAACATGATGTGGCCGCTGACGCTCGGACACGAGATCGCGGGAACGGTCGCAGAACTGGGCGACGGTGTCGAGGGGTTCGCCATCGGCGACCGGGTGGCCGTCGGCTGGTTCGGCGGCAACTGCAACCGGTGCATCCCGTGCCGCAAGGGGCAGTTCATGCAGTGCCAGAACGGGCAGGTGCCGAGCTGGCACTATCCCGGCGGCTACGCCGAGTCGGTGACGGCGCCGGCCACCGCGCTGGCCCGCATCCCCGACGAGCTGTCCTTCGCCGAAGCGGCGCCGATGGCCTGCGCCGGGGTGACGACGTTCAACGCGCTGCGCAGGACCAAGGCGGTCGCCGGGGACCGGGTCGCGGTGCTGGGCATCGGCGGGCTGGGCCACCTCGGAGTGCAGTGGGCACGGGCGATGGGCTTCGAGACGATCGCGATCGCCCGCGGCGCGGACAAGGAGGCCAACGCCCGCGAACTGGGCGCTCACCATTACATCGACTCGACGGCCGGCGACGTCGCCGCCGCGTTGCAGGCCCTGGGCGGCGCATCTGTGGTGCTCGCGACGGCAGCCAATTCCGCCGCGATGGCGCAAACCGTCGACGGCCTGGCGCCCGAGGGCGAACTGGTCATCGTCGGCGTCACCGCCGAGCCGCTGCCGATCGCGCCTATCCAGCTGATCACCCCAGGGCTATCCGTGGCCGGTCACCCGTCGGGCACCTCACGCGATGTCGAGGAGACCATGCATTTCGCCGTCCTGTCCGGCATCCGTGCGTGGATCGAGGAGCGACCGCTGGCCGAGGCGGCCGAGGCGTACGCCGCGATGGACGAGGGCCGTGCGCGCTACCGCATGGTCCTGACTATGTGAGCCCGCATCGTTCTTGAGATACTGCATCAAACCGCGATCAGCCGAGAGGAACCGAAATGCCCATCGCAACGCCCGAGGTCTACTCAGAGATGCTGGGTCGAGCCAAGGAGCACTCGTTCGCATTCCCGGCGATCAACTGCACGTCGTCGGAGACCATCAACGCCGCGCTCAAGGGTTTCGCCGACGCGGGCAGTGACGGCATCATCCAGTTCTCCACCGGCGGTGCGGAATTCGGCTCCGGCCTCGGCGTGAAGGACATGGTGACCGGTGCCGTCGCGCTGGCCGAGTTCGCCCACATCGTTGCCGACAAGTACCCGATCACCGTCGCCCTGCACACCGACCACTGTCCGAAGGACAAGCTGGACAGCTACGTCAAGCCGCTGATGGCCATCTCGTCGAAGCGGGTCGCCGAAGGTAAGAACCCGCTGTTCCAGTCGCACATGTGGGATGGGTCGGCGGTGCCGATCGACGAGAACCTCGACATCGCCCGCGAGCTGCTCAAGGAGGCCGCGGCCGCCAAGATCATCCTCGAGATCGAGATCGGCGTGGTCGGCGGCGAGGAAGACGGCGTCGCCCATGAGATCAACGAAAAGCTCTACACCAGCTCCGAGGACTTCGAGAAGACCATCGAGGCGCTCGGCACCGGCGAGCACGGCAAGTACCTGCTGGCCGCGACGTTCGGCAATGTGCACGGCGTCTACAAGCCGGGCAACGTCAAGCTGCGCCCCGAGGTGTTGGCGGAGGGCCAGAAGGTGGCGGCGGCCAAGCTCGGATTGGCCGAGGGCGCAAAGCCTTTCGACTTCGTGTTCCACGGCGGGTCCGGCTCGCTGAAGTCCGAGATCGAGGACTCGCTCAAGTACGGCGTGGTGAAGATGAACGTCGACACCGACATGCAGTACGCGTTCACTCGGCAGGTTGCCGGGCACATGTTCAGCAATTACGACGGTGTGCTCAAGATCGACGGCGAGGTCGGCAACAAGAAGGTCTACGACCCGCGCACCTACATGAAGAAGGCCGAGGCCGGCATGTCGGAGCGCATCGTCGAGGCGTGCAACGACCTGCACAGCGCGGGCCAGTCGGTTTCCGCAGGCTAGAGTCTGAACCGTGAAGCGAATTCTGATCGCCTGCTGCACCTTCGCGACCGCTTTGGGATCGCTCGCCGTCGCGTCACCGGCGGCGGCCGACGGCTGCCCCTATGGCACCGTGCCTCGATTCGACGGGGTGTGCACACAGGGTCAGGCGGGCGGGCCACCACCGGCGGGCATCACCGTCCCGCCGCAGGGCGCCGACGTCGTCACCCTGCCGGGTCAGTTCGCGACGGTCAACGGCATCCCGTGCAACCAGCAGCACTTCGCCACCTGCTACGCAATGTCGCAGCAGCCCTAGCTGTTGGGCGCCTGGCAGATCTTCCACTGGTCGTCGCGGAACTGCAGATCGAAGCTGCGCGTCGAACGGGTCTGCGGCGCATAGGCCATGAACGTGGTGACGTTGGCCTCCGCGTGATCGCCGTTGACCACCACCTGGTCGATGCTGGCAACCACGGGATACTGCTTGGCCGCGGCGACCCTGGCATGGGTGTCGGTCCATGCCCGCTCGTCGTAGTTGACGTAGCTGTCGCGGGTGGTTCCGCACGTGATGCTGCGCAAGGTGGCAAGGTCGCCCCTCTGGACCGCGGTGTCGAAGTTCTGGATCGTCGTGCGGACCTTGTCCTCCTCGGACACCTTCGGCGTCGAGCCGCGAGCCAGCAGCAGCGTGCCGAGAATCGCGACGGCCACCAATGCGGCGATGACCAACAGCAACGCCACCACCCAGCCCCAGCTGCGACGGTTGCGCGGCGGCTTGGGAGCGTCGCTGCGTGGCGGAATGACTTGTGGCGCAACGAGTTTCTGATGAGCCACCGGCCCTGTGGGCACCGGCGGCATCACCTCGGTGGCTGGATCTGCCGGGGTGTCGATCTTCTCGGTCGAGCCCGCGTCGAAGCCTGACGGCGCGGTGAACCGGCGCTCCGCGGGCTTGGTCGTCTCTTCGGCCGGCAGTTGGGCTTCGGCCTCTGGTGACAACAGGATCTCGGTAGGGGGCTCGTGCTCTGGATCCGTCACGGCTTCGGCCCCCTGGGTCTCAGCCGTCTCGTCGGCGGCTTCTCCCGCTTCGGTGGCGTCATCCGGTTGGTCAGGCCCTGATGGGTTCGACATCCCTGCTGCGCTTCCTCCCTCTGCGAGCTACCGGTGCAGCCTAGCGGCACAATGAGGCCATGACGCGCATGGGAGATCTCCTCGGACCGGATCCGGTATTGCTACCAGGCGACAGCGCTGCGGAGGCCGAACTGGCCGCCTCCGAAAACCCCTCCATCGTGGCGGCCGCACATCCCTCGGCGTCGGTGGCGTGGGCCGCGCTCGCGGAGGATGCGCTGGCCGACGACAACGCCGTCGCTGCCTACGCGTATGCCCGCACCGGCTATCACCGCGGCCTTGATCAGTTGCGCCGCAACGGATGGAAGGGCTTCGGCCCGGTGCCCTACAGCCACGAGCCCAACCGCGGGTTCCTGCGGTGTGTGGCTGCGCTGGCGCGAGCCGCTGACTCAATCGGCGAAACCGACGAATATCAGCGCTGCCTGGACCTGCTCGACGACTGCGACCCGGCGGCCCGTTCCGGGCTTGGGTTGTAGCTCAGTACTCGGCTTCGCATTCGCAGTCGGCTGCGGCATCCGGCGGCTCCACCTGAACCGTCGCGTGGTCCAGCCCGCGCGCCGTCAGCACCGCACGGGCGTCGTCGAGCACCGCGGCCGAATTCCGCGTGCTGGTCAGGTGCGCGGTCACCATGTCCTTGCCCGGCACCAGCGTCCACACGTGCAGGTCGTGCACCTCGGTCACGCCCTCGACGGCGCACAGCGCGGTGCGCAGTTCCTCCACGTCGATGTGCGTGGGCGACGATTCGGACAGTATCCGCAGCGCGGCACGGGCCAGCGAGATGGCGCGGGGCAGCACCCATAGCGCGACGAACACCGCGACCACCACGTCGGCGTAGGGCCACCCCGTCGTCACGGTGACGATGCCTGCGATCAGCACGCCGATGCTGCCCACGATGTCGGCGACGACCTCCATGTAGGCGCCCTTGACGGCGAGGCTTTCCTTGGAGTGCGACCGCAGCAGCAACACGACGACCGCGTTGGCCACCAGCCCGGCCACCGCAACGACGATCATCGGCACGCCGGGGATGTCGGGCGCGTCGCCGAGCCGTTCGAAGGCCTCATAGAGGATGAACAGTGCGACGCCGAGCAGGAGCACCGCGTTGGCGACGGCGGTGAACACCTCGGCCCGGTGCCAGCCGTAGGTGCGCGCAGGCGATGCGCTGCCGTGGCGGGCGAGCAGCACCGCGGTCAGCCCCATGAACATGGCGACCAGGTCGGTGAGCATGTGGCCGGCGTCGGACAGCAACGCAAGCGAATTGATCAGCAGCGCGGTCGTCAGCTCGAGGGCGAAGAAAGCGGTCAGGATCGCAGCGGCGATGACCATCCGGCTAACACGGGTGTCGGCGGTGCTGTGATCGTGTCCGGCACCCATACCCGCAATCTATGCGTAATGGCGCATATGTCGCAAGGGCGCCGTCAGAACCAGGCGGACCAGAACCGGGTGAGGTCCATGCCCCACCCGATGAGCCGGCGGGGCACGCCGGAAGCGTCGAAGAACCAGAAGATGATTCCGAAGAACCAGCGGTTGACTTGCGGGGTGAACAGCAGGAGCAGCAGGACAAAGAACGCCCACCCTTTGGCGGGTTCCAGCATGCGCTGCGTCTGCGGGCTCAGGTGCGGCTCGAGGGCGCTGTAACCGTCGAGGCCAGGGACGGGAAGCATGTTGAGCACGAACGCGGTCACCTGCAGGAAGCCCAAGAACGCCATCCCTGCCCAGAACACCAAGTGGTCCGGCTCCCAGAGCAAACGAGTCACCACCAGCAGGACGATGGCGAACACGAGGTTGGTGACGGGCCCGGCCAGGCTGACAAGGGTTTTCTGCCGCTTCGTCATCCACGACGTGCGCACGTACACCGCACCTCCGGGCAGGCCGATGCCGCCCAACGCGATGAACAGCGCCGGCAGCCCGAGCGACAGCAACGGGTGCGAGTACTTCAGCGGGTTCAGCGTCAGATAGCCGCGGACTTCGACGTCGCGGTCGCCGAACCGCCACGCGGTGTAGGCGTGCGCGAACTCGTGCAGGCACAGCGACACCAGAAAGCCGGCGATGACGAACGTGAACACCGCGGCGTACGCCAGCGGCTCTGTGGGGTCTGCGGCCAGCCATGCGAGCACCGCGCCGACGACTGTGAGCGCCACGATCGCCAGGAAGATCGGGCTGGGCCGCACCGATTGGTGCAGCGGGCGGATGGTCACCTCACGAAGCTACCGTCGAAATTGCAGTCAGGGTCGTGCGAAATGCCGGATCACAGCCCTGAGCGCAATACGCAATATCAACGGACCCGCAGCCAGCCCTGCGTGTGTCGGTAGAACGTGGACCTCCGGACCGGCTTCGGCGCGCGCACGCCGTCGCGCACCACCAGAGCGGCATCGGTGCCGAGCTGCGCGGCCCGCCCGGTCACCCATCGCTGCGGCCGCATGTGACCCGACAGCACGCTCGCACGCAGGCCGGGCAGCGTCGGTGTCGGTTCGATCCGCACCCCGGTCACGTCGCCGTCGAACAGCAGGGTGTCGTCGGTGACAGCTTCACCGTGGATCGTGCGGGCATCTTCGTCGGGGGGAAGCCAGTACGCGGCGCCGACGATGACGGTGCCGGCTTCGTCGCGAATGAGGGGAACCCGTTGCGCCTGGCCGGTGCGGGCCCGGCGCGCCGTCCATGGTCGGCGAACGTGGCCCACCTCCACGTCGAGCCGGTCTGCCCGCAATAAATGAGTCAGTACCGCCGCGAGATCGGCGTCCGATCCCACCACGACGGCCCTGCGCGAGTCGGCGACGTCGTCAAGGCCGACCACCGGCAGATCACGCAGCGCGCGCGGCATTCGACGGCCGCCGAACAGCAACACCACAACATCCGTGGTGGTCAACGCGGCTCCTCGCGGTCGGCTGGGATAGGGTGGGTCACCGGCTGCACACAGTATTGAGGCAGATAAAGCGGGAGACCATGCCATGCCGGCAATCGTGCTCATCGGCGCCCAATGGGGGGACGAGGGCAAAGGAAAGGCGACCGATCTTCTCGGTGGCCGCGTCCAATGGGTAGTGCGTTACCAGGGCGGCAACAACGCCGGCCATACCGTGGTGCTGCCGACGGGCGAGAACTTCGCGCTCCACCTGATCCCGTCGGGCATCCTCACCCCGGGCGTCACGAACGTCATCGGCAACGGTGTGGTCGTCGACCCGGGTGTGTTGCTCACCGAGCTGAAGGGCCTTGAGGATCGCGGCGTCGACACCGAGCGGCTGCTGATCTCCGCCGACGCGCACCTGTTGATGCCGTATCACGTGGCGATCGACAAGGTCGTGGAGCGCTACGCGGGCAGCAAGAAGATCGGCACCACCGGCCGTGGTATCGGCCCGTGCTACCAGGACAAGATCGCGCGCATCGGCATCCGCGTCGCCGATGTCCTCGACCCGACGCTGCTGGCCGAAAAGATCCAGGGCGCACTGGAATTCAAGAACCAGGTGCTGGTCAAGATCTACAACCGCAAGGCGCTGGACTCCGCTGAGGTCGTCGACAGCCTGCTGACCCAGGCCGAGGGATTCAAGCATCGCATCGCCGACACCCGCTATCTGCTCAACGACGCCCTCGAAAAGGGCGAGACGGTGCTGCTGGAAGGGTCGCAGGGCACGCTGCTCGACGTCGACCACGGCACGTATCCCTTTGTCACGTCGTCGAATCCGACGGCGGGCGGCGCGGCCGTCGGCTCGGGCATCGGCCCGACCCGCATCACCACGGTGCTCGGCATCCTCAAGGCGTACACCACCCGCGTGGGGTCGGGTCCGTTCCCCACCGAGTTGTTCGACGCGAACGGCGAGTACCTGTCGAAGACCGGTGGTGAGTTCGGGGTGACGACGGGACGGCGTCGCCGCTGCGGGTGGTTCGATGCGGTGATCGCCCGCTATGCCACGCGTGTCAACGGAATCACCGACTACTTCCTGACCAAGCTCGACGTGCTGTCCAGCCTGGAAACCGTGCCGGTCTGCATCGGCTATCGCGTCGACGGAAAGCGCGTCGACGACATGCCGATGACGCAGAGCGATATCGCCCGCGCGGAGCCGATTTACGAGGAGCTGCCCGGGTGGTGGGAGGACATCTCCAATGCTCGGGAGTTCGACGACCTGCCCGCCAAGGCGCGCGACTACGTGCTGCGGCTGGAACAGCTTGCAGGAGCACATGTTTCGTGCATCGGCGTCGGGCCAGGACGCGATCAGACGATCGTGCGCCGCGACATCCTGGCGGCTCGCTCGTGACTTCCCGAAGACGACCGCGAGTGAGGATCGCAGCGAGGCCCAGGTCGATGGGGCGAGCTGCAAGCTCCCGCCCGAAGCGAGGACCGGAG
>JBKOYU010000119.1:0-2427 GCA_046725575.1 Actinomycetota bacterium
CTCGGGCACCGCAGGACGCGACGCCGAATCGACGATGAAAGCGATCGCGATAACCAACATCGCGATCACCGCGGCCGTCAGGAGCCACCATCGCGATCGGTTCCGCCGAACCGGCGGTGCCACCATCGTCGTCGGATCGGGCAGCGGGGCAGCCAGTACGCGCGTCGCCGGCCGCACGGGCGCACCGATCCGGCCGGCCAGGGCGGCGCGCATCTCGTCGGCGCTGCCGAACCGCCACCCTGGATCGCGCGTCATCGCCCTTTCGATCACGGCCGCGAGCGCCGGGTCGACGTCGGGACGCAGCACGGCCAGCGGCGGTGGCGTGTCCTCCGCAACGGCACGCGCCAGCTCGGCCAGGTTCTCTTGTGGGAATGCCCGACGACCGGTCAGCGCTTCGTAGCCCACGACGCCGACCCCGTACAGGTCGTCGGCGACGGACGCCGGCCTGCCCGCGATGCGGTCGGCGCTGAGATAGGCCATGGTGCCGACGATTTGGCCCGTCAGCGTGTGGACGCTTCCGGCGCTCTTCGCGATGCCGAAGTCGGCCACCTTCGTGTGCCCCGACGCCGAGAACAAGATGTTCGCCGGCTTGATATCGCGATGCAGGATGCCTGCCGCGTGTGCTGCGGCCAGCGCCGACAGCACGTCGTCCAGGATCGACCGCACCTGTGGTTGCGGCAACGGTCCCCTGGCGATCAAATCGGCCAGCGTCTCCCCCGACAACCGCTCCATGACGATGTAGGGCGTTCCCGCGTGCTCCCCGCTGTCGTGGACGGACACGATGTGCGGATGGTTGAGCGCCGCGGCAGCGCGCGCCTCGACCTCGAAGCGCATCCGGTCGTCGGGCTGCGTAGTGAACACCGGGTGCAGCAGCTTGACCGCGACAGGACGGTCGAGCCGGATATCCCAGCCGTCGCGGACCTCTGCCATGCCGCCGCGCCCGAGAACACCCCGCAGTTCGTAGCGGCCGCCAAGCACCTCTGGCGCCTGCATACCTCAAAGCTAGCCGGTCTGCGCCGGCGTCAAACAACCGCTAGGTGCTGGCCTCCGGCGCCGGGATCGCGATCGGCGGCGGCGTCGCGATCATCTCGACAGCGTTCGCGATGCCCTCGGCTACCGCCTCGATGACGTGCATACCGACAGTGAAGGGAGTGATGAACACGACCAGCGGCGACGGCGGCGTGGATACGTCCCTCATCGGGGAGACCGCCGACGCAGCCGCGGGCGCCGAGATGCTCGACGCCAGCCCGATGACCACGGCGGCGACAAACGCCATCACCGCACCGCGAAGGGACCGGGTCACGCGCAACACATGAGAATCGTGCCCCATAAAACGCTCCAGGCATAGCGAAAAACGCCGAATGTTACCGCGCTGGCACCGTCGGCACCGCCGTGGTGTTCGGCCAGCAGCCCAGCGGGCTGATGTGTGCCTTCTGCCGAGGGCAGGGCCCGATCGGACCGTGAGTTTTTCCATGGCAGGAAACGTCCGCCGAATCGTATGATCGACGGCGATGCTCTACCAGCAAGTCCACAGGTCGTTCTGGAGACGGCACCCCGCGGTGACCGGCGCCGGCCTGCTGATGACCCTCTGGTGGCTGCACAACGGCTGGTATGGGGCCGTCGCCGTCACGGCCATCATCGGCTTGCTGATTTTCGTTGCTCGTCGCAGGCGGACTCTCGCGATGCGCGACGCCGGATTGCGGGCCCGCGCCGATTTCGAGCATCGGCTGAGTCTCGCCGGTGACCCGCGTGGGTTGTACGGCCGCTACCCGCCCGTGCAGCCGGGCTGGTTCCTTGATCCGCAAAACGGTTCTCAGATGCGCTATTTCGACGGCGCGCTGTGGACGCCCTTCGCGCGGCCCCGCTGACGCATCACACGTTCGGGCAGTAGTGCATGCCGTTGTCGCGCCCATCGACCGGCGGCAGATTGCGGGCGGGTGTGTGCACCAGTGGCGCGTCGGCCGGGATGCGCCCCGTTGCACGATCCCAGCCGGCGCGGGGTCGGGGGTGAAACCGCCGCCGTTTCGGCAGCACCTTGAAGGACAGGTTCACCAGCCTGCCGAAGAGCCAGTGCAGCCGCTCGTCTCGCACCGACCACGCATAGCCCATCAATTCCCGCACTGCGGGGTCGTACAGGCCGACGGTGACCCAAACCGTGAAGGGGCCAAGCACTTTCAGCTGCAGACGCCACAACCAGTCTGGAATCCATTGCAGTGACGGATGTTTGGACATCGTCGAGAGATCCAGCACCTCGCGTGCGGCCCAGTTGTTCTCCAAGACGTTGCGACACATGTGATCCCAATACGCATGGAACTCCTCCCAGTTCTTGGGCACCGGCCGCATGCTCATGCCGTACATGCTGTACCAGGTGATGTGCTCGTCGAACAACTGCCGCTTCTGCGCGTCGGTCAGGCCGCCGCCGAACCG
>JBKOYU010000173.1:0-6582 GCA_046725575.1 Actinomycetota bacterium
CATCCCGCCGGGCGACTTCGACGAGCTGTACGCCGCCGGCGCCACCGCCATCTTCCCGCCCGGCACCGTGATCGCCGACGCCGCGATCGGCCTGCTGGGCAAGCTGGCCGAGCGGCTGGGCTACGAACTGACCTAGATGGCCACCCCGGTCGAAAAACTCGCGGCGGCTGTTCGCAGCGGCGACCGGGCGGCGCTGCCGAGGGCCATCACGCTGGTCGAATCGACCCGCCCCGATCACCGTGAGCAGGCCCAGCAGCTGCTGCTGGAGCTGATGCCGGAAGCCGGCAACGCGATGCACGTCGGCATCACCGGAGTGCCGGGCGTCGGCAAGTCGACCACCATCGAGGCGCTCGGCATGTACCTGACTGACCAGGGACACCGGGTCGCCGTGCTGGCCGTCGATCCGTCGTCCACCCGCACCGGGGGATCGATCCTGGGCGACAAGACCCGGATGGCAAGGCTCGCGGTGCATCCGGATGCGTACATCCGGCCGTCGCCGACCTCGGGCACTCTGGGCGGGGTCACCAAGGCGACGCGCGAGACCATCGTGTTGCTCGAAGCGGCCGGGTTCGACGTGATCCTGGTCGAGACCGTCGGTGTGGGGCAGTCCGAAGTGGCGGTTGCCAACATGGTGGACACGTTCGTGTTCCTGACGCTGGCCCGCACCGGCGACCAACTTCAAGGCATCAAGAAGGGTGTGCTCGAGCTGGCCGACATAGTGGTGGTGAACAAGGCCGACGGCGAGCACGCGACCGAGGCCAAGGCCGCGGCCCGCGAACTCACCGGCGCGATCCGGCTCATCTATCCACGCGAAACACTATGGCGTCCACCGGTTCTCACGATGAGCGCGCTACATGGCACCGGCCTCGGTGAGCTGTGGGACACCGTGCTCAAGCACCGCCAGGTGCTCACCGATGCCGGGGAGTTCGAGAACCGCAGGCGCGAGCAGCAGGTCGACTGGACGTGGTCGATGGTGCGCGACACCGTGCTGGACCGGGTGCTGTCGCATCCCGCCGTGCGCAAGATCCGTGCCGAGGTCGAGCGTCAGGTGCGCCACGGTGACCTCACCCCCGCACTTGCAGCGCAGCAGCTGCTCGACGCGGCCGACATGGGATGATTTAACGAATTGGTAACGCCTGGATAATTTGCCGGGGGTCCAGGTAAATTCAATACATTGTGGCGAACGTCAATAACCGGGAGCGCAGCGCAGCGCTCCCGCACGGCATACAGGGCGCGGCAGATGCCAGCTTCGCCTGCACCGTGCGCGCGTTCTCCCAGCTGTTCCCCGGACGGCGGTTCGGCGGCGGCGCCCTTGCCGTCTACTTGCATGGCGAACCGGTCATCGACGTCTGGACGGGTTACGCGGACCGGCGCGGCACCGAGTACTGGACCGCCGACACTGGCGCGATGGTGTGGTCGGTGTCCAAGGGCTTGGCGTCGACGGTCATCCACCGCCTCGCCGACCGCGGTCTGATCGCCTATGACAACCCTGTCGCCGAGTACTGGCCGGAGTTCGGCGCCAACGGCAAGGCCGACATCACCGTCCGCGACGTCATGCGGCACCGCGCCGGGTTGTCTCAGCTCAACGGCGCGAGCAAGGCCGAACTGCTGGACCACCGGGCGATGGAGTCGCGCCTGGCGGCGGCGCCGGTGAACCGCATCTTGTACGGCAAACCGGCGTATCACGCGCTGACGTACGGCTGGTTGATGTCGGGGCTGGCCCGCGCCGTCACCGGTAAGGGCATGCGCGACCTCATCCGCGAGGAGTTGGCCGGACCACTGAATACCGACGGTTTGCACCTGGGCCGTCCGCCTGCCGATTCGCCCACGCGTGCCGCTCAGATCCTGGCGCCGCAGAGCACGTTCAGGAACCCGGTGTTCAACTGCGTCGCACCGCGAATCGCAGCGCTGCAGTATTCCGGGGGGTTCGGCTCGATGTACTTCCCCGGCATGAAAGCCGTTGTGCAGGGCGATATCCCGTTCCTCGACTCCGAGATTCCCGCGGCCAACGGGGTGACCACGGCGCGGGGCCTGGCCAAGATGTACGCGGCGATCGCCAACGGCGGCCGCATCGACGGCACGCGGTTCCTCTCGCAGGAGCTGGTCACTGGGCTGACGGGCAGGCCCAGCTTCCATCCGGACCGAAACATCTTCGTGCCGTTGAGCTTCCACCTCGGTTATCACTCGCTGCCGTTCCCACCGGGATTCATGCCCGGCTTCGGTCACGCCGGGCTGGGCGGCTCGGTGGGCTGGGCCGATCCGGGGAGCGGCCTGTCGTTCGGCTTCGTGCACAACCGGCTGTTGACACGGATGTTGCTCGACCAGACGACGTTCGCCGGCCTCCATGCGCTCGTCCGCCGCGACGCAGCGCACGCGCGCAAGTGGGGTTACGAGACGGTGCCGGCGTTCGGTGCGCCCTACGACGTGCCGAGGCCCGCCGCGGGCTAGTTACGGCGCAGCGTCAGCGACTGGCGCGGGTGAACCACTTGGTCTTTATGCGCCAAGACTGCGCAGACGTAATAGCGAAGCCGGCGCCACAGCCGCAGGCGAAAATCCACACCAGCGTGCCGCCCTCGACCGTCTGCAGCGGATGCACGTAGGCGGTAATGATCCGCACGGCGCACGCCATGATGCCGCTGGCCGACGCGACGAGATAGATGTTGGCGATCTTCCGCGACCGCGGATCCTTACGGAGGATCAGCAGTGCGCGCGCCCCGTACACCAGCAGATAGATCAGCATGCCGCACAGCAGTAGCCAGTACGTGTTCAGCCAGAAATCCGTTGGCACCTCGAAGAAGTCAGGCCGATAGATCTTTGCACCGTTGCCGATCGAGAATGTCGCCAGCAGCAGCGGGATGCATATCGTCGCCGGGTGCTCGACATACTGTTTGAACGTAGTCTGCATGACGTGGTCGTCGGCGAGCCGTCCGAGCGCGTTGTAGACGACCGCGGAGGCGGCGACGATGTAGGCGTCGTGTCCGATGTAGTCCTCGAGGTTCCACATGCCGGTCAAGGCGTGCAGCCAGTGGCCGACCGTTTCCGAGGCCAACGGGGACATCAGCACCACAGCAAGTCCCTGCAATGCGATGTTCAGGGTGGCGGCGACCTCCCACCGACACGACCACGTGACGCGACGGATCCACAAACTCCATGCGATACACCCGAGGGTGATCGCTATGAGTGTTGCCAGAGCCATGGGAGTTGCCTTCGTACTGAGCCTGTCAGCAAAGTGTACGGCTTATCCGGTTTAAAGCGGAGGAGCGTCCGCTCGCGGCTTCATCTCGGATAGCTTCGGCGGGCGGGTCGTCTGCTTCGTCTGCACGGCGTCCTCCACGGCCGTCATCGTCGTGAATGCGGCCGACTCGATGTAGCTCCGCACTTCTTGGCGACTCATCAGCCCGAACTGGATTTGCAGGTCGGGATAGCTGAGCACGAATCGGTCGGCGACTCGCCGAAGCTCCTCGGCGTTGGGATAGTCGTCTTCTTTGATTCGCCGGTAATAGGTACTGCTCGAGATGCCCAGCGCATCGTAGATGTCCTTGGCATCGATCTCTCCGTCGAGGAGGTAGTCGAGCAGCGCTTTGAGCTGTCTGCCGTTCGCATCGGTCCGTGGCATCCGGTTAGAATAATCTTTACCGCCCGGCTTTGGGCAGCAACCTTCGCAAATCGGATGAATTAGCCGTTATTGACGCGGGTGTCACAGTTTTGGGAGGAGTCTCCCATTTCTGGGAATCCGGTGTTATGTTCGCTGCATGGTTGCTCCGCATTTAGCTGATCAGACCCGCGGGTTGATGTATTCGGTCGCCAACTTGGCCATGCCCACGTTGCGGGTCGTCGACCGCGACATTGCCGACGGGACCTCGCCCGTCCTCGACAAAGTGTCCACGCCCCCATCCGATGAAGTGACTGCGGAAGTTGACGGAGCAACTGAGTGGCTGGGGGTTGCGGCCGACGAGATACTGCTTGCTGCGCTCGGGCGGGCGATCGCGCGAACAATCGGTGACGGCGTCGTCGCGGTCGATGTTACCGGCGAGTGCCGCTGGCTGCTGCACGCGATTCCGCTGGTATGCGCGACCGTACAGCAGTTGAGTCCGACGGACATGCTGGGCAACGTGCATCGTGCGCTCGACGCGGTGCCGGCGCACGCCGCTTCCGTGCCGTCGGAGGTCTTCCTCAACTACATCGGCACGCTGCCCGCCGGAACCACCCCGATGTACGAGACGCCGCCCGGCCTGGGATACGCGCTTGAGCTCCGGGTGTACCGCACCGACGGGCTGCTGCACCTCGACTGGTGGTACGACACGACCCGGTTCGACCGCTACACCGTGGAAGAGCTCACGGAGCAGTTCCCGTTGGCGGTCTTCGAAATGACCTCAGACGCCGCCGCTCCGGTGTGACGTCATCGGGTATCTTCCAGGCGGAATCCCACTTTCAGCGTGACCTGGAAATGCCCGATGGCACCGTCCTGAAGATGCCCGCGGACTGAGTGCACCTCGAACCAATCGAGGCCGCGCATCGTCTCCGATGCCCTGGATATGGCGTTGCGGATTGCCGCGTCGATGCCGTCGGGCGAGCTACCGACGATCTCGATGACTCGGTACGTGTGATCGCTCATGGCGCGACGCTACGCGGTTTAGGGTGCGGCTATGCCCGACTCCGCGAGCCCCGCCGGTGCACGGGGCGGTGAAGCCATGACCGAGGCTCGCGTCCCGCGGTTGTCGATCGAGGAGGCCAAGGCCGCCGCCGACGAGGCCGGGATACCCGACTACATGGCCGAACTGTCCATCTTTCAGGTGCTTCTGAATCATCCGACGCTGGCACGCGCCGTCAACGACCTGCTGGCGACCATGCTGTGGCACGGCCGCCTCGCCCCGCGGCTGCGGGAGCTGGTGATCATGCGGATCGGCTGGCTGACCGCGTGTGACTACGAATGGACTCAACATTGGCGGGTCGCGTGCGGGCTGGGGGTACCGGCAAACGACCTGCTCGCGGTGCGCGACTGGTCGATCCATGACGGATTCGGTGCCGTGGAGCGCGCCGTGCTGGCAGCCACGGACGAAGTCGTGCAGGACGGTGCGGTGAGCGCGCACACGTGGGCGGTGTGCGAGCGGGAGCTCGACGCCGATTCAGCCGTGCTGATCGAATTGGTCACCGCGATCGGGGCGTGGCGGATGATCGCCTCGATCCTGCACAGCCTCGAGGTGCCGTTGGAGGAAGGCGTCTCCAGCTGGCCGCCCGACGGTCGGCCGCCGAGTCGGTAGGTCTGGACCGCGTGGGCTCGGCCATGGCCAGCAGCAGTTTACTTGGCGAACTGAGACAAACTCGTTTGCCATCTTGCCGAGACAACGGCGACATCGCCGTCAGCTAGCGCAGTCGACCGCGACCTCAAGGGCACCGCAGATCTCCCGCATCCGGGTGTCGGCCAGCCGACCGACGCGGCTGACCAAGACTGCGACGGAGACGCTTTCGACGGAGTCGAGGTTGACGGCCGAACGGCGCGGGATCGGGTCGGATTCGGGTTCAAGAACAACCTCACTGGCGAGTCCCCGGATGGTCGTCGTGCATGGTGCGACGAGGGCGCGTCGAAGCCGAGGGATGGCGGCGTCGCGAGACAGCACAACGACAGGGCGCCGACCGATCTCGGCCAGCTCGCACCACCACACTTCCCCGTGAAACGGAAGGTCGCTCACGTAGCGCTCGCTGCTCGCCGCCACGACGCCAGGTCGCCCCACTCGTCCGGCTCTTCAGCCGGGTGCGCGTCATAGGCGGCGTAGCTCGCGTCCACCTCTGCGGATCGGTGACGAGCGAGAAGTGCCTTGAGGGCCTCATCGATGAGGGCGGCGTCGGTGATCCCTGACCACACGCTGCGTGCACTGCCGAGGAGAGCGGCGTCTACAGTGGTGCTCAGGCGTATGCGACTCATGCCACGAGTATGCCACTGCTCTGCGGACGATTTTCGGTGATCCGCGCTGATCGCGCGGACGACGAGCCACCGTCGATCTGAGTTGCGGTGGCCACTAAACTTGACTTTGAACGGCACCGATCCGGCCATCACCGGGGAGCCTTCGGAAGAACAGCTGATCCAGCCCAGTAGAACCGAACGGGTGGGCCCGTCATCGCCCACAGTTGAGCGGCGCACAGGACTGTGCGCAAGCGGGGTGGTACCGCGGCGCTCGCGCACCGGCGCGACGTCGTCCCCGTGCCTTGACATTGAACAGGCACAGGAGACTACGCACCACAGTGACCGCCTATCCGAAGCCGGCATCCGGAGCTCCGAAATTCCCGGAGCTTGAACTCGACGTGCTCGACTACTGGGAGAAGGACGACACCTTCCGCGCCAGTGTCGCGCGTCGCGACGGCGCACCGGAATACGTGTTCTACGACGGCCCGCCGTTCGCGAACGGCCTGCCGCATTACGGGCATCTGCTGACCGGCTATGTGAAGGACATCGTCCCGCGGTACCGCACCATGCGCGGCTACAAGGTGGAACGCCGCTTCGGCTGGGACACCCACGGCCTGCCCGCCGAACTCGAGGTCCAGCGGCAGCTCGGCATCACCGACAAGGCGCAAATCGAAGAGCTG
>JBKOYU010000003.1:0-13159 GCA_046725575.1 Actinomycetota bacterium
CATCCCGCCGGGCGACTTCGACGAGCTGTACGCCGCCGGCGCCACCGCCATCTTCCCGCCCGGCACCGTGATCGCCGACGCCGCGATCGGCCTGCTGGGCAAGCTGGCCGAGCGGCTGGGCTACGAACTGACCTAGATGGCAGCCGATAGCGTCGACGATCTTGCGGCGGCCGTCCGTGACCGCTGCCTTGATCACCGGCGTCATCTGGGCCCGCGCGCATCGACCGCTGACTGCGGCAGAGTCTGCAGCTCGGCGGTGCCCGTCGCGATCATCGTCTACATCTGCATGGCGGCGCTGCTGCTGACGCCGCTGAGACCCTGCGGCTCCTGCACCGCAAAGAGCCCGACCCGATCCATGTCCAGACGGAAGAGACGGAAAGGAAGGCATCGGCATGATCGCCGTCGGATACACCGCGGACCGGTTCGGAAAGGCGGCCCTCGAACACGGAAGTCGTTGGCGGCCATGCCCATGAGGCAGTGAGGTAACGGCCGGGCCGGCAACCGGCTTCACCCCACGCCACTGCCGCAACTTCACCGCCGCCACGAACCCGATCATCCCGGACAGCTACGACAATCCGGTGTGCGAAGACCCGGCCATGGCCGTCATGACGGCGCGCGATCGATAGCCGGAACCCAGCAGTCCGCGACGTGGTCATCGACCATTCCGGTGGCTTGCATCAACGCGTATGCGGTCGTCGGTCCGACGAATCGGAAGCCGCGGCGCTTGAGCTCCTTGGCCATCGCGGTCGACTCCGGGCTCACCGCAGGCACGTCAGACAGGTCGGCCGGGCGGGGGCGCGGCGGCGGTGCGAACGACCACAAGAGCTCACCGAGGTCGATGTCGAGGTCGGCGGCGGCGCGCGCGTTGGCGACAGTGGCCTCGATCTTCGCGCGGTTGCGTACGATCCCGGTATCGGCCATCAGCCGACCGATGTCACGGTCGGTGTAGCGGGCGACGCGCTCGATGTCGAAACGGTGAAACGCGCGGCGGAAGTTCTCCCGTTTGCGCAGGATGATCAGCCATGACAGCCCGCTCTGAAACGCCTCCAGGCTGACCCGCTCGAACAGCGCAGCCGCATCGCGCAGCGGCTGGCCCCATTCGGTGTCGTGGTAGTCGCGGTAGAGGACGAAATCAGCTGGCGCCAAACGTGATTCGTCGATCCAGCCGCAGCGGACGCGTCCGTCGTCGCCAGGTGCTTCGGTCACGAGTCGTCCTCGTCTCCCGCAAGCGGGTGGTGCCCCCAGTCGGACGGCATCGCGTGGGCGCCGCCTTCGACGGGCTCGTCGACGTCATCGGTGTCGTCGACAATGCCGTGCGCCGCGCGCACCGCGGCGAGCTCGCCGCGCAATGAGTCCAGCTCCTGGCCGAGCCGGTCGAGCACCCAGTCGACCTCGCTGGTCTTGTAGCCGCGCAGCGTCTGGGTGAACTTGACAGCGTCGACGTCGTCGCCGGTGACGCCCGAGGCCGGCAACACGGTCGCGGTCGTGCCGCTCGGAAGCGGCGGCAAGGGCTCACCGCGCCCGAACAGCGCGCTGCCGAGTCCGAACAGCACGACGGCCACCAGAATCAGCACTACCAGGTACAGCAGAACCAAGGTCACGCTGTCGATACTGCCCGACGACCCCGACACCCCGCGTCAGGGGCGGACAGTGCTATCCGCGCAGCGTGACCATCGGCGGGCGGTCCTCAAGCGACACCGAGGAGGTGCGCGGGGTGTAGTCCTCGCCGTCGGCGAAGAACTGCGTCAGCGCCACCCCTGAGTCCGGAACGCCGCAGCGCGACAACAAGGTGGCGATGACCTGGCGGCTCATCGACGCGAGTTCGGTCAGCGGCCGGTTGCGGTGCGTGCGCACACCGAGGTTCACCTGGGCGATGGCGTCCAGGCCCAGCCGGTCGTAAGTGTCGATCAACAGCCCGATCTCCACCCCATACCCCGGCGCGAATGGCACCGACGTCAGCAGCTCGCGGGTGCCGGCGTACTCGCCACCCAGCGGCTGCATCAGGCAACTCAGTTCGGGTCGCAGCGACGCGAGCAGTGGCCGCGCGACCAGCTCGGTGACCCGGCCACCGCCGTTGGCGTCCTCGCTGCCACTGATCTTCAGCGGGCGCCGGTAAAAGCCCTTGACCAGGTGCACGCCCTCCGTGGTGAGCAGTGGGCCGACCAGCTTGGGCACGAACATCGGGTCCGGGTCGATCAGGTCGGAGTCGACGAAGACGATGATGTCGCCGGTGGCCGCTGCCAGCGACCGCCACAGCACCTCACCCTTGCCGGGTTGCGGCTCGACTTCGGGCAGCGCGACCTCGCGGCTGATCACCCGCGCACCGGCCGCAAGGGCCCTGATCTCGGTGTCGTCGGTGGAGCCGGAGTCCAGCACGATCAGCTCGTCGACCAGCCCGCCCAGCAGCGGCGTGATGGTCTCGACGACGCTTCCGACGGTTTCTTCCTCGTTGAGGGCGGGCAGCACCACCGAGATGGAGCGTCCGGCCTTGGCGGCTTCCAGTTCGGCGACCGTCCACGACGGCCGGTTCCAGCTGTGGTCGGTCAGCCATCTCCCGGTGACGACGTCCGTGCCTGGTAGTTCTGGTGTCAGTGTCATGCCTCGACTCCCGTTCGCTCCGGTCCTCGCTCGTCCCTCGCTGCGATCCTCGCTCGCGGTCGTCCTCGGGTCGTCATGCCAGTCCCCTCACCGTGCGCGTCGGCGGACGCACGCCCTGGATCGACGCGACCATTTCCAGCACGCGTCGCGTGGGACCGACTTCATGCACCCGGAACATCGCGGCCCCGTCCGCGGCGGCCAAGGCCGTCGCGGCGAGGGTGCCCTCCAAGCGTTCTGTCAGGTCCACACCCAGAGTTTCCCCGACGAAATCTTTGTTGCTCAGCGCCATCAGGACCGGCCATCCAGTGTTTACAAGGTCTTTTACGTGACGCAACAAACTAAGACCGTGATAAGTGTTCTTGCCGAAGTCGTGAGTCGGGTCGATTAACACCGCGTTACGCGCCACCCCGATGGCCACCGCGCGCTCGGCAGCCGCGGTCACCTCCGCGATCACGTCGTCGACCACGCCACGCTCAGAGATGCCGTAATTGACCCGGAATGGTCGCGTCCGCGGCGTCGCACCGCCGGTGTGCGAGCACACCAGGCCGGCCCCGAACTCCGCGGCGACCTCGGCCAGGGCAGGGTCGGCGCCGCCCCAGGTGTCGTTGATCATGTCGGCGCCGGCCGCGCAGGCCTGTTTGGCGACCGATGCGCGCCAGGTGTCGACGCTGATCAACTGGTCGGGATAGGCGCCACGCAGCCACTCGATGAACGGCACAACACGGGCGATCTCCTCGTCGACGCCGACCGTCTCGCCCGGGCCGGCCTTGACGCCGCCCACGTCGACGACATCGGCACCCTCTTCGATCACCCGATGCGCCGCCGCCTTCGCTGCCTCGTCGGTGAAGGTGGCGCCGCGGTCGTAGAACGAGTCCGGTGTCCGGTTCACGATCGCCATGATCAGCGCTCGATCGCCGGCCACCGGGCGGCCGCAAAACGTCGACGTCACGCCTCCATGGTGCCTGACCGAGTGATTTCGGCATGATTTCGGCCACTCGGCGACGGCGCCCCGGTTTCGGCGAGTCCTGTCAGGACCGGGGGCAGAGGACCCCGGTGCAGAACGCCGAGGCGTTGGGTGGCGCGGGTGAGGGCGACGTAGAGATCGGCCGCGCCGCGGGCCCCCTTGCGACGATGTCGCGCATTCCGTCACCGCGCGGAGCGTTGACCGCCGCGAGAAGGGCTGCGTCCCCTCCCTCGTCCACTGGGGCGCCCGAGGACCTCGTCGGTGAAGTCGAGCAATCGACGCCCGCGGGTATGGAACTGGCGGCGCCGACGCATGTTCTCCTGGGATGCGGCAGTGGCGACGTAAAACGCGCGTGCCGCCGGCGCCCGCCAATCAAGCAGCAACGGCTCGTGGTCGCTGTTCTCGTCGAGAATGCCGATCCGGCCGATATACAGACGTTCGTCCGAAACGCTGTCCAACCGACCGAAACACAACCCGCTGTCCGCCACGTTCAGCCGGTTCATCTGTTTGGCCAACGCGCGCACGTCGGCATCCCGTGCCACGAGTGTCCCGCCATCCTTGAGGTCGACGGGGCCCCGCAGCGCCGCGCTGTACCTACCCTTCACACGCGCGCGCTCTCAAGCCGCGTGTATAGCCCGGCCACATAGCTCTGCTCGGACCGCAATTCATCTTCGTACTTTCGAATTTCGCTGCCCCCATCTCCGCCAGTTTTGGCTTAGGCCAGCGATTTTGCGGCATGACCGGGGCCTTGCCGCAAGCCCCCAGTGCGCTATATGTTGGAAGTGGAAGGGAGCCGTTGCTCCCTTTTTCGTCGCCCCTGAAATCGCTAGTTCTTCGGGCGCTTACCGTCCTTCACCTCGGCCGGGTAATCGTCGTAGAACGGCACGTAGCCCTCGTCGCGGCCGGCCAGCACGTAGATCGGATCCTCGACGTTCGAGCTGTAACCCTCCTTGCGCAGGTCGACCCTCTGGCTCTTGAAGGTCGACGTGTGCGCCAGCTCCCCCACGACGCGGACGAACAGCGGCACGGCATAGCCCGGCAGCCGCTCGTAGGCCGCCTTGGCCAGCGCCTTGCCGTCGAACTCCTCGCCCTCCTTGAGCTGAATCGCCGCCATGCCTGCGCGGCCGCCGGTGCCCGGCACCTCGACGCCGAACACCGTGGCCTCCTCGATCTGCGGGTCAGTGGAGACCGCGGCCTCGACCTCGGTGGTGGCGACGTTCTCGCCCTTCCACCGGAACGTGTCGCCGAGCCGGTCGGTGAACGCCGCATGCCCGAAGCCCTGCGAGCGCATCAGGTCGCCGGTGTTGAACCACACGTCGCCGTCACGAAAAGCATTGCGCACCAACCTCTTTTCGCTGTCCTTCTTGTCGGTGTAGCCGTCGAACGGCTGGAAGTTGCTGACCTTGGACAGCAGCAGCCCGGGCTGACCGTTGCGGACCTTGCGCACCCGGCCGTCCTCACCGCGCACCGGTTCGCCGGTGTCGGCGTCGTACTCCACGAACGCAACCGGCGTCGGGCAGATCCCGGTGGTCTTGTCGAGGTTCAACACGTTGACGAACGCGGTGTTGCCTTCACTGGCGGCGTAGAACTCGCACACTCGCTCGATACCAAATCGCTCGGTGAACTCGTCCCAGATCGCCGGGCGCAGGCCGTTACCGACAATGACGCGCACCTTGTGCTGGCGGTCGGTGGGTTTGGGCGGCTGGTTGAGCAGGTACGCACATACCTCACCGATGTAGATGAACGCGGTTGCGTCGTACCGGATCACCTCGTCCCAGAACTTCGATGCCGAGAACGACTTGCCCAGCGCAAGAGTCGCGCCCGCGTTGATGACCGAGCCCAGCGCGACCGTCAGCGCATTGTTGTGGTACAGCGGCAGGCAGCAGTACAGGGTGTCGTTGCTATGCAGCCGCAGCCCGAGGCCGCCGAACCCGGCCAGCGCCCGCAGCCATCGGTAGTGCGTCATCACGCTGGCCTTCGGCATGCCGGTGGTGCCGGACGTGAAGATGTAGAACGCCTTGTCCTTGGCCAGCACCGCCGACGTCGTCGCCGGATTGCCGGTCGGTGCGGTCGCGGCCAGCCGCTCCAGTTCGTCGACGGTCATCAGCCCGGTGGTGTCGGCGCCGCTATCGGTGATGGGTTCGATGAAGTCCGTCTCGGCGACGACGGCCTTAGCGCCGAGCAGCCCGAAGCTGTGCTTGAGCACATCGCCCCGCTGGTGGTAGTTGAGCATTCCCGCGATCGCGCCGCACTTGACCGTGGCCAGCATCAGCAGCACCGACTGCGGTGAGTTGCGCAGCATGACGCCGACGACATCGCCGTGCCCGACACCGCGGGCGGCCAGCACGGCGGCGTAGCGGTTGACCGTCTCGTTGGCCTCACGATAGCTGATCTGCTCGTCGCCGAACTTGATGAACACCTTGTCGGCGTACCGGGCCGCGCGGTCCTGAAAAACCTTGCCGATTGAGGTCTTGGCCGACGGGCGGGCCCCGAAGCCAGTGATCACACCGCTCAGGATGGTCGGTAGATCCATCAGCAGACCCGGTACGTGGCTGGCGATGTCGAGCAGCCCGACGCTGCTGCGGGTCCCCGACTTCTCATCGGTCATGCCTCGCCTCCCACTCGCTCCGGTCCTCGCTCGTTCCTCGCTGCGATCCTCACTCGCGGTCGGCTTCGGGTGCTCATGCCTCGCCTCCCACTCGCTCCGGTCCTCGCTCGTTCCTCGCTGCGATCCTCACTCGCGGTCGGCTTCGGGTGCTCATGCGGTGTGCCCTCCCCTGTTCGTTTGTCGCACACCCTAGTGATCGCCATCACCGCTCGGTGCACACACCTCCATCGCCACCTCGACGTCGTCGACCACGACCAACCGATCCAGCGCAACCTGGGCGACGTAACCGCTGTCGACCAGCCCGTGCAGCCAGGCCAGCAGGCCGTCGTAATGCCCGATCGGGTCGAGCATGACTACCGGCTTGTCATGCATACCCAAGTACCCCGCTGTCCAGGCTTCGAAGAATTCCTCGAGGGTGCCGATGCCGCCGGGCAGCGCGATGAACGCGTCGGCGCGGTCCTCCATCACCTGCTTGCGCTCGCGCATGGTGTCGGTGACGACGAGCTCGTCGGCGTCGGTGTCGGCGACCTCCCGGTGCACCAGTGCCTTGGGGATGACGCCGACGGTCCGGCCGCCGCTGGCTCTGGCCGCGCCGGCGAGCGCGCCCATGGCTGAGACGTTTCCGCCGCCGGACACCAGCGTCCAGCCGCGCTTGGCGATCGCTTCTCCGACTTGGACGGCCAGGGACAACAGCTCCGGATGCGTTGGCCCGGAGGCGCAGTACACACAGACCGCCCATTCGCGGTCGAGTTCTGGGGACACACCGACAACGTAGTCATAGACTCGCGCGGTGCCTGTCGAGTGGGTGACTGCGCCGCACGAACCGGCACTGGAACTGCTCGAAACGGGCGTCCGCGAGCGGGCCGGGACAGTGCTGATCGGGTCCGCTGGTGTCGGCAAGACGTGGTTGGCACGCACGGCGGCAGACCGGTTGGCGTCGCAGTTCGGTCGCGTCGACTGGGTTACCGCGACGGCGCCGACAAGAGCTGTCCCGTTCGCCGCGTTTCGCGATCTCATCGAAGTCCCGGACACGGGCAGGACCGCTGCGGTGCTGCGCGCGGCTCGCGAGTCAGTAGGCGACGGCCGATTACTGGTCGTGGACGACGCGCATCTGCTTGACAACCTGTCCGCTGCCCTGGTGTACCAGCTGGCTGTCAGCCGTGCCGCGACGGTGATCGTCACAGTCGCTGCGGGCGGGCCTGTGCCAGACGAAATCTCGGCGCTGTGGCGCGACGGCCTCGTCACGAGGATCGACATCGAGCCGCCCGGCCACGATGACGCGAGATTGGCAACGCAGGTGGAGGAGTTCGTCTCCGCGCTGCCTCGCGGCGCGCATCGCGTACTGGAGTACTTGGCCGTCGACGATCCTTTGGCATTCGCCGATGCGTTGGCACTGGCAGGTGCGGACGCCGTCGAGCAGGCACAGGCGTCGGGCGCCGTCGTCGTCGATGACGACCAGGTACGTCCGGCCCATCCCCTGCTGGTCGACGCGGTCCGGGACGCGCTGGGCGGGCCGGAGTTACGTCGTCTGCGCACCGAACTCGTCGAGCGCTTGTCAGCCTCTCCGCCTCGGGGCGTCGTCGACCGGCTACGGCTGGCGACGCTGGCGCTGGACAGCGATCGCCCGCAGGAGGTGAATGACGTTGTCGCGGCCGCCGAGGAGTCGCTGCGGCTCGGCGATCTGGAGCTGGCGGAACGGTTGGCGCGAATCGCCCTGCAGCGTGAGTCGGGTTTGGCCGCTCGGCTGACGCTGGGCTATGCGCTGGCGTGGCAGGGCCGCGGCCGCGACGCCGATGCGGCGCTGGCTGAAGTGGATCCGTCAACACTGTCCGAGACCGAGCTGATGTCGTGGGCGCTGCCGCGCGCCGCCAATCAGTTCTGGATGTTGAGTGAACCGGAGCGGGCCACCGCATTCCTGCGGACGACGCGTGGGAGGGTGTCCTCGCCGTCGGCGCAAACCACGCTCGATGCGCTCTCAGCGATGTTCGCCATGAATGCCGGCAGCCCGAGCCGCGCGAAGCGGATCGCCGACGAGGTACTGGCGTCGCCGGCAGCCGATGACACCGCGGTGGGGTGGGCGGCGGCCGCAGCGGCGCTGAGCTCCGCGCGGATGGGCCGGTTCGGTGAGGTCGACGCGCTGGCCGAGCGGGCGATCGTCGCCGGGCATCCCGGACTATTGCGGTTCACCAGCGGATTCGGCCAGACGACGGCGCTGCTGATGGCCGGGGAGCTGGAGCGCGCACAGGCTTTGGCCCAAGAACTCACCGACTTCGCGCAGCGACAACAACCGGGTCGGGCGATCGGCGAGGTGTTGGTAGCCGACGCGCTGATCATCAAGGGTGAGCTCGAAGCGGCAGTGAAGCTGCTGAGAGGCGCCGCCGCCGCGCTGGCACCGACCGGCTATTCGTGGGGACCGCTGGCATGGATGCTGCTGTCGCAGGCGCTAGGCCAATTGGGTGAGACGGTCGAGGCCGGAAAGATCCTGGCGCGCGCGGAATCTCGGCATGGGTTGAAATCGATGCTGTTCGCGCCGGAGCTGGCGTTGGCGCGCGCGTGGACGATGCGGGCGCGACGCGACGAACACGGGGCGGTCGCGGCGGCGCGCGACGCCGCGAAGGCGGCCGAGCGAGGTGGGCAAGCGGCGGTCGCGTTGCGGGCGCTGCACGACGCGGCACGCCTCGGCGACATCCGGGCGGCGGACGGGATCGCGCGGCTCGGCGCCGAGATCGGTTGTGCCTTCGGCCAATTGGCGCTCGATCATGCTCGCGCGGTGATCGCGCGGGACGCCGCTGCGCTAACCGATGTGTCAGCGCGGTTCGATGCGATTGGAATGAAGCGGTCAGCCGCCGACGCGGCGTCGCAGGCGCTCGGGTGACGGCAGACGTATGTCAACGAAGATGGATATGATCGAACGAACCGCAGCGGTGCTCGTTGGCGTGGCAGCAGGCTATGTGGTGTGGCTCGCCGGGATAACGGCTCGATCTGTCATAGTTCCAACACGACACATGATCATCGCAGCTGCGGTTTTCCTCGGCCTGGTAACGATTACCGCCTTCGCTATAGCCACCCGATTCAAAAGGTTCGAGAGACGGTCAGTCGCGCTGGCCTTCTGGTGGGCGCCTGCGCTAACCGCGGTGGCCAGCATCTACTCCCTCATCGTCTTTCTGCATTAGCGAGGAAGAACCTGACACACGCTGGCTCCCACTGAACCCAAACTGCTGCGGAGGACCTCAGCTGACCGGAACTAGGATTGTTAGCTGAACGACTGAGCAGAGAGGTGCCGATGAGCGTGCTGGACGCGTTCGAATCAACGTGGTCGAACGCGCGGTCCACATTCGGTGAAGGCACCCCACAGACCGGCGCTCAGTACGACAGCAGCGGCAGGCTGACCGAGCTGCAGAACACGGTGAACTCCGCGGCGCCCGATGGGCGATGGACTGGCACGGCGTCCAACGCATACGGCAATGCCAACCAGGAGCACAGTCGGGTCCTGGGTCAGATGGCAGGGCTCGACCAACGGCTCAGCGCTCAGGTTGACAAGTCAGCGCAGGTGGTCGCGGCGGGCCGCCAAAATCTCGACACAGTGCGGAAGTGGGTCATGGACGCGGCAGCCTCGGTGCCGCCGGGGACGAACCGCGAACACATGTTGATGCCGATCGTCCAGAAGGGGCTCAGCGAGCTCACCGACATTGTCGCGAAGTCCAACGCCGACCTGAACAAGATCGGCGGCGAAATCCGCGGCATCGGTGTCGAATTCGAAGCACTCGGGAATCAGAAGTTCGGCGGCTTGCCGGAAAAGGGTCCGGGTGATGGAGTGCCGCCGCCCGTCGACCCAAAGCAGGCCGAGCACGACGTGCACCAGGTTCTGGCTGGCAAGGCGTCGCCTGAGGAACTAGCCCGTGTGCGGGCGGGACTCACGCTGACCCCCGAACAGCAGGCGGCCTACAACGCGGGGCAGCAGGTTGAACTGAGCGGACAGCACAGACAGCTCCTGGGTCAGATGCGGGCGCAGATGCACGGTATGTCGATCGACGATATTCGCACCGCACAGGAACGTCTGGGCAACGACAAGAACCTGATCAGCGATTCGTTGCAAATGATGAGCAGCGACAAGTTCCAGTACGCCAAAGTGCCGCTCGAAGTCGGTGCCCCCGGCTCGTTGACCGAGACTTCGCGGGGCGGAAACGGCGATCAGCTGCCGAATTCGATCAAAGACGTGTTGAGTCAGCCTGCTGCGAAAACAGAGTGGAAACTCGACAGCGGCTTCCCAACGCAGATAACGGAATACCCGACCGATGACAGTCTGCGCAAGCTGGCTGGGATCGTGCAGGATGGTAGCCCGTCGATGCAACAAGGCACCTACCTCGATCAGGCGTTGCTCGGTCGTGGATCGGAGATTCTGAATGGCGAGGAGATTCAGAAGACCAACCCGGGGATGGTGGCGTCTAACCAGGAGTCCCACGATCCGACCGTGCAGGACATCTTCCGTGCCGCGTGCCGGGACACCATCGCCGACCACGACATTCTCACCGGTGCAAATGGCCAGACGTTACTCCAGAACATGAGCGTCCACGATTGGGCCGACAACGGCGCCGCGGCCAGCAGTCTGACCAACTGGGTGCATGACGCCGCCAGTCCCAACAACAGTGAGATGATGCAGACCCGCGCGGGCGAAACGGCGCAAGCGGTGGCGAATTATCTCGGCGACAACGGCAAGTCGCTGCTCGACATCCAGACACACCCGGGTGGTCTCAACCAGGGCCACACAACGATCGGTGAGCAGAACCCCGATCTGGTCCGCGGATACGCCAACGCGTTGGAGCCATTCCAACGTGCCATGGTCGGCGACTACGAAGGCACCCACGGCTTCCACGCCCTGGAGAACACATCAAGCGATATGTCGAAGACGCGAAACTTGTTCGCAGCAATCGATTCCGACCCCACAGCGGCCAAGACGTTCAATGCTCAGGCCTACCAAAACGTCCTCGGCTTCGAAAAAGACTTCGCCAACGCAACTGCGGACGGCTCCGTCAACGACCCAGCCAATCCTCACCGGGGCGACATTCGTATGGCGGGCACGCTCGCGGGCCTGATCGATGGCGGCGCCGACGTCGAAAGCGGGTACCGCGAACACAACACGCTGTCGAACGCAAAGCAGGCCTATGACTTGAAAAAGAATGCTCTCGACTTCATGTTCGGCCTTGGGATCGAACAGAGCCCTGTTGTCGGGGGATTCATCGAAGCGATGGGCAAGGACGCCGTTGTCGAAGGGCTGATCGGTGCACCGCCAGAGACGCAACCCGGTGGCACCCCGGCGGTTTTCCCAGTCCATAGCCTAGTGGACGGCTTGAACCAGGCGTATTACGCCACTGCGCAGGACTTGGTCGCGAACGACCCCAATTCTGGGATGCCGCCTGAGTACATGAACGGAGACAAACTCAAACCGCCCCAGGACATTCCGTCCGACCAGATCGACAGCTACTACGACAGCCTGCGAACCTATCTGCACACTCGTAACGCACTGGAACTCATCGACAACGGATTCAACACCTACTATCACAACGCCTCAGGGAACAAGTAGGGGTTGTCGTGGTGCTCAATTTGCGAACAATCTCGGTTGTGCTTCTCTTGGCATTGCTGTCCTCGGCCGCGTGCGCAACGTCGGATCCGACGTTGCCGGCACCGGACGACCCCAACGCCGTTCACGACGCACTAGTCGGGCCGCAGGGGCAGGACTTCCTGTCCAAGATCACCACACACGACTGGCCCGATGACGGCGCACGAGGCGGTGTGATCTTCGCCTGGATCCCGCGCGACGCGTCGTCGCCGGATCCGGCGGCATCCGCTCGAGCCGGCGAGGCCGCGCAGGCATTGGCCTCTTTCCTCGGCGGAAACAGCTCACAACTGCTTAGCATCTCCACCGGATGGTTCGGTCTTGATCACACGACCGCAGGCGGCCTCAATCCGAAACTTGTCCAGGCGTACGCCGCTGCCCTCGTTCCTTTCCAGGGCGCATTGGCGTGCTACTCCGGCGACGTCCAAGGCTTCGAGCCGCTCGGCAAGGATTGCTCCTCAGTATTAACCAATGCGCGGAACGCACTAGTCGTACTGAACACCGACCGGCAAGCGGGCACCTCGTTCGCAGAGGCCGCGTACAAGCAGATGGACACGTACTTCAGCCGTTTCGCAAGCGGTGTCGTCGACCCGTCGCATCGATTCAATGAGGGACCCGTCACGGCGGGAAGGCTCCTCGGACTTCTCCAAGCGGCGTCCAGCCAGTCCGGAATAAAGGTGCGGGCCCCGCTCGAAGAGGCGAGCCAAGCGAATTTCCTTCTCGCCAAGGCACTTATAGCGTCCGATCCGAATTCGGGCATTCCGGCGCAGTATTTTTCCGGCAGCGCGTTGATGTCGCCGACCGAGATCAGCGAGAAGCTTGGCGCAGACGCTGTTGCGGGATACGACGACAGCCTGCGCACTTACCTTACGAACCGAAACAACGTCGAATCATTTGTCAGCCATGACTTCTACGACACGTATCGCGATGTCGCGGGAGCCAACTGAGCACACTAGGAGCACCATGACCAGCGACCCGCTTTACGTACAGCCCGACGGTGTGAGGTCCTATTCGCAGATCCACGACGAGGTTGTGGCCGGCCTTTCTAAGTTGATGGGTGCCGCGGCACCCGAAGAAGCTGCAGGTGTGCAGACCTCACACGGAGCAATCGCTGCGGCGGTGAGTACTGCGCTGAACAGCGTTCTCGGCACTCGCCAAGGCACCATGCAGACGACCTCGACCTCTGGCAGCACGATCTCCGAGCTGTTGCAGAAGGCCGCCCAGATGTACGAGCAGGGCGACCAAGAGGGCGCAGAGACCCTCAAGGCCGCGGCCGAGGCGATGCAGAACGCTGATGCATCCGGCGGCACTTCCGAAGCAGCGGGCACTGCAGGAGCAGCAGGTGCCGCGGGCTCGCCAGCCGCAGCGGGTGCTG
>JBKOYU010000603.1:0-4959 GCA_046725575.1 Actinomycetota bacterium
GCACCCGACATCACCGGCATCACCGGCTGGCTGAACACACCGAATGGCGCCGCCGTCGACCTGAAATCCTTGCGGGGCGAGGTCGTTATCGTCGATTTCTGGGCGTACTCGTGCATCAACTGCCAACGCGCGATCCCGCACATCGTCGACTGGTACGCGGCGTACAAGGACGCCGGCCTCAAGGTGATCGGCGTGCACACACCCGAGTACGCCTTCGAGCGGGTTCCCGCCAACGTCGCCAGCGGCGCACGAGATCTAGGCATCACTTATCCGGTCGCCCTCGATCCCAACTACTCGACGTGGACCAACTACCGCAACCGGTATTGGCCTGCCAAGTACCTGATCGACGCGAACGGCACAGTACGCCACATCAAGTTCGGCGAGGGCGACTACGCGCAGACGGAAACCCTGATCCGCCAACTGCTTTCCGACGCGCGTCCCGGAGTCACGCTGCCGACGCCGACCGAGGCCGCCGACACGACTCCCCCAGCGGATCTGACCCCGGAGACCTATCTGGGGGTCGGCAAGGTGGTCAACTACGGCGGTGACGGCATGTATGACCAGGGCAGCGCCACGTTCACCTATCCGGACCGCCTGCCCGACGACACCTTCGCCTACCAAGGAGACTGGAAGTTGGACTACCAGGGCGCGACGGCCAACGGCCCCGGCGCGAGCATCGAGCTGAACTACCGTGCCCGCAACGTGTACCTGGTGGTCGGCGGAACGGGCACCGTCACCGTGACCCGCGACGGCGAGTCTAAGGACATCCCGGTCAGCGGTCCGCCCACGCTGCGCCAGATCATCGGCGATGACGAGGTTGCGCGCGGACTTGTCGAGGTGCGGTTAAGCCAAGGGCTGCAAGCGTTTTCGTTCACCTACGGCTAGCAGCCGACGGATCGACTGTGGCTTCGATCTTGACGATCAAGTTCTCCTGCAACGTCAACACCAGCACGGCGACCAGTCGGCGGTTGGCAAACGCGAACACCACCGGCTCGCCGACCGGTCCAGTGACCAGAGTGCCGCGCGAAAGGAACCGGAGGAGATTCGGCGCGACGACGTCGCGGCCGTGATTAATCTGCGGGGGCGGTGCGGGGTCGCCGAGGAACGTGGCCACTCCCCATACCGTCGGATCCAGGACGGCGGTCAGCGCCTCCAAATCACCATTGGCGCAAGCGGTGATGAACTTGTCGGTGACGAGCTGGTGTTCAAAATCGCTGACGTCGGACAGTCGGGGCGACGCGTCGGAAAACTTCGCGCGAGCCCGACGGGCGAGCTGGCGGCATGTGCCGACGGGCCTGCCCACCGCCTCGGCGATCTCCTCGAACGGCATCTGGAACACGTCGTGAAGCACGAACGTCACCCGCTCACCGGGACTCAGCCGCCGCAGCACCTCTAGCAGCGCTGTGTGCACCTCGTCATCGAGCGTCACGCGGTCGGCGGGATCGACCTCCCTCGACGGGGTCACGTCGAGAGCACCTGATTCGTCAGGTTGTTCGTGACGGGCGCGCGCCGACCGCATCTGGTCCAGGCAGAGCCGCCCCGCGACGACCGTCAGCCAGGCACGAACGTCGTCGACCTGCGACGCGCGCGACAGCCGCAGGAACGCCTCCTGCGCGACATCCTCGGCCTCCCCGACGTCGCCGAGCATCTGGTAGGCGAGGTTCACCAGGTAGGGGCGGTGGCTGCGCACCGCCGTGTCGACCGACAGTGAATCGCTCATGCAGTAATGACGAAGTAGCGGAGCGAAAAGTTACAGGGGCCGGTGTGTAACTTTTCCTGGCGCGACGTCGTCCTTGCCTTCATGAACGCAATTCTTGTCACGGGCGCAACCGGCAACGTCGGCCGCCCACTGGTAACCCAACTCGCAGCAGCCGGCGTCGAGGTCCGTGCCGTGACCCGGCAGCCGGACACCACACGCTTTCCCGACGGCGTCAAGGTGGTGGGCACCGCGGCAGAGGGTCTGCCCGGAGCCTCGGCGGTCTTCCTCAACTCCCGCGCGCTCGGCGACGAACTCGAGCCTCTGGTACGTCGGGCGCGCCGCGAAGGGGTCACGCGCCTCGTTGCGCTGTCGGCCATCAACGCCGACGACGACTTCTCGCGCCAGCCGTCGCGCTTCCGCGGCGACCGCAACAAGGAGGTGGAGCAGCTCGCCGTCGACTCCGGTTTGGAGTGGGTCAGCCTGCGTCCAACCGTGTTCATCACCAACTTCCTTGGCATGTGGGCGCCGCAGATCCAAGCCGGCGATGTGGTCAACGGGCCGTACGCCACTGCCTCGACCGCACCGATCGTCGACCGTGACATCTCCGCCGTAGCGGCCAAGGCGCTGCTCACCGACGAGCTCGTCGGCCGCAAGATTCCGTTGACCGGACCGCAGGCGTTCACCAACACGGAGTTGGTGGAGGTCATCGGCACGGTGCTCGGTCGTCCGTTGCGCTACAACGAGGTTCCGCCAGAACTCGTGCGCCAGCGCTTCCTCGGGCTGGGTTTCTCCCCCGAGTTCGCCGACGCCTACATCGCGTTTCTGGAGGCGACGGTTTCCAAGCCCGCATTGGTCACGCATGAAGTGGAGAAGATCCTCGGCCGGCCCGCCGAGACGTTCGCCGAAGGTGTTGCCGCCCATCGCGAGCTGTTCGCCAATCAGTAAGGGAGACAAGTCATGTCGGAATTCCGTCCACCGCGGTATCTGAAGCCGATGAACAAGTTCATGATGGCGGTTCAGAAGCTTGGTATCCCAACGGGTCCGGCGATGGTCCTGACGGTGCCGGGCAGAAAGACCGGTAAGCCGCGCAGCACCCCGATGACGCCGTTCGAGCACGACGGCGGCCTCTACGTCGTGGCCGGCTATCCGGGGGCCGACTGGGCGTCCAACGCGCGCGCCGCCGGCGCGGGGATGCTGTCGCGCGGACGCAAATCGCGACGAGTGAAGATCGTCGAACTTGACCCGGCGGAATCACGGCCCGTGCTGCGGACATTCGCGGTCAAGGTGCCGGTCGGCGTCGGTTTCGCCAAACGCGCGGGCCTGGTGCGCGACGGCGCCCCCGATGAGTTCGCGGCGTTGGCCGGCCAGCTCAGTGTGTTCCGGTTCGACCTTGGCGATTAGGACATCGCGTCGGCGCTCGCGCGCTGCACGACGACGTCACCCGAGCCGGTCCGTGCATGCACGACGAGCGTCTCGTCACCTTCTGCCGGGCCCTCCGACGGCGTCAGCAAGTTGCGGACTTCACCGGATCCCGTGCGCAAATCAAGCTGTGCCGCAGTGCCTTCGGCGATACCGAGGACGACCTCGCCGCTGCTGGTCTGCACGGACACGCCGCCGTTGATGGCGGTCCCGACGGTGACGTCGCCAGAAGCAGTCTGCGCGTTGAGGTGGCCGTGCAGGCGCCTGACCGTCAGTGAGCCACTCGCGGCACGGAACTTCACATCGCCGTCGAGATCGCCGATCGCGGCGTCACCCGAGGCCGTCGACACCGATGCCGAACCGTTGATGTCATGAACGGTGATACCGCCGGATGCGGTGTCCGCCTTGAGGTTTCCCACCACAAAGCCGACCTCCAGGTCGCCGCTGGCCGACGCGAATTTGCAGTCGGCGTACTGACCGTCGGCGGCAATCTTCGCCGATGCCGCCGACGCGTGGAGCCGGGAGCCGGACGGCAGCGCGATGTCGACGACGACCGCTCCCCTGCGCGGGAAGGAGAAGCCGCGCTGGCTCGACACCAGGAGTGTGCCGTTAGTGAAGTCGACGCGCACTTGCTCGGCGGCCTTGACGTCGTGGCTGCGGGATTCGTCGCGGGGCCGCACCTCGACAACCGTGTCGTCGCGGTCACTGGCCACGAGTCGCACGGAGCCGGCGGAGATCTCCACCGTCGCGGTGATGGGTTGCGGGGTATCGAAAGTGGGCATTGTTCCTCCTCGTCGGTTATGTGGATTAGCGGACCCAGCCGCTGAAGTGCTTGGTGGAATCGCCGCGTGGTCGCCGCGCGGTGCCGCCCAGTGCGGCCGTGACCGCACGGACGAGCCACGCGTTCACCGACAGCCCGTCGCCGCGCGCGGCCGCGTCGACTCGGGGGCGCAGGTGGTCCGGCAGCCGCAACGTCACCCGCCAGGTGCCGCCGTCGTCCTCGGATTCAGGTGCGACGAACGGAGGCGTGTAGGACAGTTCCGCGCCGACCTCCATGCCGGACGACACCGTGAACTCGGGGTCGCGCCCACGCAGACGCACCTCGACGGAGCCGGGCGCGAGATCGCGGGTGATCTGTTCAGCCGCCTCGGACATCGCCTCGAGCAGCGCCAGCCGGATCGCCGATTCCAGCGGCGCGGTCAACCGCTCGGCAAGCGCTTCCGCGTCCTGTCCGCCCGCGGCGGCGGCCACGCCCAGTTCGTGGCGTACCGCGTCCACATACGGCTGCAAGTCCATGGTGTCATGGTGACATCACTATGACATCACCGCAAGTGTCAGTTTGGCGCAGGGCTGCTAATCAGCGTCGAGCTGCGCCAACAGCCCATGCATGTCGATCTGGCCGCGGTGCGCCACGACCATGTCGCCCTGGAATCGGTCGATGTGAATCGCCGCGACTGACACCTTCTTGCCTGTGGGCGCCCGACCCTGGAACTCGCCGGTGTGGGTGCCGACGAAACGGCATCGCGAGATGCCGTGCGACCCGGCGACCAGCAGCTCCTCGATCTCGTGATGGCCGTCCGGAAAGCCGCGGTAGAACGCCTGCAGGTGGGCCCGCCAGTCATCGAGCCCGATCGGCGCCGAACTACCGACCTCGACGACTACCCGCGGCGACACCAACGCGTCGAACGTCGACGTGTCCCGGTTGTCCATCGCGCTGTACAGGCACTCGATCAGTTCTCGGATCGCATCGTCTGACGAATCAGCCACGAAGCCAACGATATCCGCCTAACCGGGCGGGAAGTGCGCAATCCAGTGTCGTGCGATGTCGATGCGGCGGGCGA
>JBKOYU010000411.1:0-23340 GCA_046725575.1 Actinomycetota bacterium
GGTCCAACCGCGCGCGGAACAGATCACCCGATCCTGTCGTCTCGTGTTTCCTCGGCCGCATCGCTCCCTCCGATACGGCGACCGAATCATGCTTCTCGATTCGAGGGAATCGCGAAAACGAAATTGCAAGTTTCCAGGGCCCCAGACCCTGAAACCTTGCAATCTCAACTCGCCAAAACCGCCCGAAAACGACTCTCGCTCAGTGGCTTAGAACTTCTTCACGGCCGACTAATGTCGCGCGGGGCATGAACTGGACCGTACCAGCCGTTGTTCGGTTTCGGCCGCGCGGTGTCGTGGATGAAATTAAATTGAAGATTGTCGTAAAGTATCATGCTCCATGCGTGTAGCCGTCCGCCGCGGAGCGAGCCTATCGCAGCGCCTTGGGCGGCGGCACGTGCGCGATGTCAATCGTACTGCACCACGAACCGTGCCGTGCCGTAGTCCAGGTCGACGATGCCGGCAACCGGATCCTTGGTCGCCGGGCTGTGAATGATCGTCGGCCGCGGCGGGGTGTAGAACATGTTCAGATTGTCGGTGGACTTCTTCTTGCCCGAGGGCAGACCGCCGTCCACGAACGTATGGCGGCTCCGGCCGTCGCCAGCGGTGGTGACATTGAACGTATCGGTGCCCTCGAGCCCGCGAACGCGCAGGGTGTCAGCATGAATCCCGCCCGCGAGCACGGTTGACGTCGTTCCAAGCGTCGAGACCGCCGCAGGAGCTCCCTCGGACACCGTCGGCAGTCGAAGTCCGGTGGGCACGCGTCGCTCGCCCGCCTGCAATACCATTCCCATCACGTCATGGCCGTGGTCCTCGGGAAAGCCCATGGCGTTGCCCAACTCGTGCACTACGGTGGTGAGCAGGTCCATGCGCCCAGCTGCCGGGCTCGATGGGCTTGCCGCCAACGCCTCCCTCGACAGCCGTATAGCGAACTCGCTGTTGTCGTTGGGCGTCGGGTCGACGAACCAGCCCCAGCCTTGGGCGCTGCGGTCGATGATGATCTGGGTACCGGTCGTCTCGCCGAGCATGCCGCTGGGCAGGTTGCCGGCAAGGACCGTGACCTGGTCGAGAACAGCGAGCCGCGGGTCGCCCGCACCGAGTGCGGTGATCCACAGCTGCTTGGCGGCCGCCACGATTGAGTCGAGTTCGTCCTGGGTGATGGTCGCCACCGCGGTCGAGTATGGCGCAGCAGCTGCTGCGACCTGCTGGATCGGCAAGCCGTTGTCGGTCGTGTCGGCCTTGTTCTGCAGGTTACCGGCCTGCGAATCGCGCGGGCCGCCCAGGTTGGACTGCCATGCCGCATCCTGCTGCAGCACCATGCCCAACTCGCCGAACGGCTCGCCGTTGCGCGTCGCGGCGGCGCTGTATTGCGCCGCGAGGCTCAGATCGGCACCGTCGCTCTTCGCGACTTGCAGCAGGAAGTCTGTTAGTCCCGGGTTCGGCAGCCGCTGCACGGTCGGCAAGCCGAAATTCGAGTACGGGACGTAGAAGGAGTTGAATTCGCCGACGAAGTCATCCATGCGGTCGCCGCCGGTGTTGCCGATCAGCACGTCGAGACCGGCGCCGCCATAAACGAGATCGTTGTAGGACGGGTTCGTGTCGGTACGGTTGTTCAGCCCTCCGTTAGTCTCGAGATTGTCGTCGGCATTGACCAGATCGTTGCCCCAGCCGGGGAACATCATGTCGCGGCCAGTGCCGCCAACGATCCAGTCGTTGCCAAGATCGCCGAAGATCCGGTCGTCACCGTCGGTCGGCACGCCGCCGGTGGTGACCCAGAACGTATCGGGCGGGCCTTCATTGGCGAAGTCGAGGAACCAGGTCAGATTGTTGGCGCCTGGCTCGTTTCCGGCCTTCGACAACGTGCCCGTCATCGTCAGCATGATCTTGCGTAACGCATCACTCTTGCCTTTCTCACCACCATTGGTGTCGTAGAGCGCGAATATGCCCAGATCTTTCGAGGTCTGCGTCGGGGTGCCCACCACCGTCGACTTGAACCCGAGCGGATTGCCCGGGTTGAACGGATGGGCGAAGTCGCTTTCCGTTACGAGTGGGTTGGAGGTGTTATTGTTTACCGGCACCAGGTTGCCGGTGATCTGGTCGTAGTTGGTGACGTAGGCCTTGATCTTGATGGTCTCGCCGCGGAGAATAATAATGTCCGGGGCCTCGCCGCCGAGAATTGCGTCGTCGCCGGCGCCGCTGTGGATCGAGTCGTTGCCGAGCCCGCCATAGATGATGTCGTTGGCGTAGAGCGGCCGGAAATTGGTGTTGGGCCCACTGCTGCCGACCGGGGGGTTCGGGTCGAGATTGTCCGGCGTCAGATCAGCGGTGTATTTCAGCGCACCGTCCACATTGAGCACCGCAGACTCCTTGCCGGTCGACTCGGAGATCAACAGGTTGATTTGGTTCTCCGCGATCTTGGCGATGCCGTAGAGCGGCTCGCCAAAGCTGATGCTGTTGCGGCTTGCGAAGATGCGTCCGTCGTCGCCAAGGATGCCGTCGTCGCCATTGCCGCCGGAGATCCAGTCGGCGCCGTAGCCACCGATGATCGAGTCGTTCTGGCCGTCGCCGAACAGAACGTCGTTGCTCTTGCCGCCATAGATGAAGTCGTCGCCCTTGCCGCCGTGGATTTCGTCGGCTGCGCCGATGTCGTCCTCCGCGGCCGTGTTGAAGTCGAGCCCGCCCGGCGTGTAGTCGAGCGTTCTGTTTAGCTGCACCGCCCGCACCACGATCTTTTGCGACGGGTCGTAGTCGTCGTAATTGAAGGCGAGGAAGCCGTTCGAAGTCTTGATCAGGCCGTCCGCCAGCGTGCTCGGGCCGTCGGCCGGCGCGATCTGCTGGCTGCCATTGACGTTGACGCCGACCAGCCGGAAGATGTCGCCGTTGTCGCCGACGATCGTATCGGCGTCGCTCGCATGGCCCTTCGTCGATGTGTCGCCGGCGTCGAGCCGGGCGATGTCGCTGCCGCCCGAACCGCCAAACAACAGGTCCGAGCCGTCAGCGCGCCGCACTTTGTTCGCCGCTCCGTCCAGGCTGAACAGGTCAGAGCTGCCGCCGATGATGTCGTCCTGGCCGAGATTGCCGAAAATCGTATCGGTCCCCGGACCGCCTTCGATGTAGTCGTCGCCGTCTGCGCCACCGTCGACCGAGGGGTTGACGTAGAGATTATTGTGGTTGTCGCGCCCAGCGCCGACGAGATTGCGGAAGTCGACGTTGTTGGCGCCAACCACGCCGCTAGCGACAGTGCTGGTGTTGTCCAGCCAGTTGGCGGTCAGCCCGGCCGGCAATTGCACCGCCGGCAGGATGTCGATCGAGCCGTCGCCCTGGATCACGTCGTTGCCGAGTTGGCCGAAGATCTCGTCGTCACCACCGCCGCCGGCGATGTAATCGTTGCCGAAATTGCTGTCGTTGAGCGAGATCTGTAAGTCACCCCAGAAGGTCGAGGCGTGCGGATCGAGCTGCGACACGTTAGTGACCAGCGCCTCGCCGGCGCCTGTATTCGTCGAGGTGTCGTAGATCTGCGTGCCGCTGAGCGCCTGGAACCGCGGATTGGCGTAGATGCCGAGCGTGTTGGAGCGATCGAGCGAAACGTTGTCGCCAAAGATCAGATCGCGGCTAAGCCCGCCATCGACCATGTCGCTGCCGGCGCCGCCGATCACGATGTCGTCGCCGCCGCCGGCGTCCAGGGTGTCGTCGCCGCCGATGCCGTCTTCGATCGTGCGAATCAGCGTGGGCTGCCGGAACTGCCCGTCGGTCTGGTCTTCGGGATAGGCCGAGACGCGATAGAAGTAGATCGTGTTCGGCAGCGGGTCGGGCAGCGGATCGGGCGGCAGGTTGGGGATCGAGTCCGTCCCGACGGGGGTCGATTCCCAAGGCCGGTCGATGGTGATCGTGTGCGCCGAGTTTTCCACGATGGTGCGGAACTGCACGTGGCCCTCGGGCGAGATCGCCTGCACCGAGAGGCCCACGAGGCCGCCGAATGCGGTCTCGAAGGTCGTCCTCAGGTCGGTGATCGTCATTGAGTCCGCGCTCGTCACCGGCGGGTTGACCGGGTTCTGCGTGGCCGAGTGGCCGAGCCGCGTGACGATTGTGTCGATCAGCGTGTCGGCCGTGCCGTCGTTGTCGGTGTCGGTGTCGACCTTCTCGACGTAGTCGATGCGCCCGCGGTCGCCGAACAGGATGTCGTCGCCCGCGCCGCCGTGGATCTCGTCCTTGCCGTCCCAGCCGAACACCACCAGCGGCAGGCTGGAGTCGCTGCCGAAGGCCTTGTCGTCGCCCACGTTGAGGTTGAGTGAGAACGCGCCGTCGTCGCCGTTGTGCAGCTTCACCGTGACCTCGTCGTTGCCGAGGCCGGTGTCGAGCATCGTCAGCGTATAGAAGTCGCCGTCGCGCTTGGTGGTGTGGTCTTCCGCGTTCGTGGCGTAGTCGACCGTCGCCTTGTCGTTGCCGCGGCCTAGGCTCACCTGCACGACCTCGAGGTCGCCGTAGGTGATGCCGCCGCCTTGCGGCCGGCCGGCGAACAACACGTTCGGCCCCATGCCGAAGCCGGTGATGCGGCCGTGCGTGTCGCCGCCTTCGATGCGGAACTCGCTGCGGTCGGTCGGCGCATCGGTGCCCGTGTCCAACACTTCGAGCAGCGTCAGCGTCTTGAAGGTCGGGTTGTCATTCGGGCCGTTGCCGATGGCCTGGATGGTCCAGGCACGCCCTCGGCCCGGCCCGACGGTGATCTCGATGCGCTTGCCCTCAAGATCATTGATGCCCGGCGGATTTTCGGGATCGGGCACCGGCAGCAGCTTCGCCACCGCCTGCAGCGCCCCGGTCTCGACCACCATCGTGTCGGGCGTCGTCGCGCCGGCGTTCTCGATGAACGACTGCACGGCGCCGTCCGACGACGTGAGAAAGCCTTCGTCGTTGGCCACGCTGTCGTCGTCGAACACGAACATGTAGTCGACCTGCTCGCGCTCGTCGGCGAAGAAGTTGACGCTCAGCGACGTCACCGCCCACGAGGTGTCGGCGGTCGGCACCGCGTCGGGGCCGAGTTGCTCGGGATCGACCATCGATGGGTTGCGCAGTTCCAGCACGACCTCGTCATCGGTTTCCGTATTGCCGTTCTCGCCGTCGGGGCCCGACCCCATGACGTTGACGGTGATCTTCTCGATCAGCCAGAAGCGGTTGAACAGGTCTTCGGGACGCGTCGGATCGAGCATGACGTCCGTGCCCGGGCCCTGGCTCAGCTCCAGCGTCTTGCCGACGAGGTCTTGCAGGTCCTCGATGTTCAAGTCCTCCTTCTGCAGCCGCGTGAAGGCCTTCTTGAAGTCCTCCAGCATCACCGTCATGGTTTCAATCGACCCCGGGCCGTTCGCGACCGTGAAGTCGACGACAGTGTCGCCGTCGGGCTCCAGGAAGTTGAGCTCGTGCGGCAGCATCAGCGGCTTGGGCAGGCTCAGCGAGCCCAGGCCCGCAGCGCCCTCGATGATCAGCGGGCCGCGAATCTTGTTGACCGTCTGCAGGTCGGGCGCGAACACCTGGGTGTCGTTGCCGTCGAAGACCGTGTCCTGCTTGGCCTTCACGTACACCATCAGCGGCTTGTCCCAGTTCGCCGAAGTGAAGCTCAGCGTGTTGGTGTCGCCGTCGCCGTCGGCGTCCTTGTCGGTGACCTCGACCTGCACCTGGAACAGCGCCGTGCGGCCGTAGGTGGTGCGTGTCTTCACCGCGTCGAAGTTGACCTTGATCGTGTCCTGGATGCCGTTCCTGTCGGCGTCACCCGGGGCGCGCGAGAGCTGCACCGTGTAGGTGTCCTCGATGTCGGAGCCCTCGATCACGTCGACCATGCCGTCGTCGTCGGACGGACGGATGATCACCATCGGCGTGTCGTTGTCGTAGAGGTCGACCGAGATGTCCTTGACGAAGGCGTTGTCGTAGCCGGGCTCGAGGTACTTGTACTTCGCGTAGACCTGGCCGACGCGGAAATCCGACGTCACGCCGTCCTCGCCGAGGAAGGTCAGGGTGTTGCCGCTGATCTTGAAGCGGTTGTCGGCGAGCGTCTCGCTGCCGACCATGATCGTGACCGGCAGCGGCTCGTCGGCTTCGTCGATCTGGCCGTCGCTGTCGTTGTCAATGCCGTCAACCAGCAGGGGCCGGTGTTGCAGCAGCACGTACGAGGTCGGCTTGTCGTCGGGGATCGCCTGGATGCCGAGCTTGTCGAAATCGCCGTCGACATTAATGAAGCCGTCGTCGAAGCCACCGATGCCCCAGACCTCGGGATCGCCGAATTCCGGCTCGGGATCCGGGTTGTCGAGGTCTTCGCCGTCGTCGTCGGCGCTGGCGAGCGTGAAGCGGATGTAGTCGGTGTGGAAGCCCTCGACCACCCCGTCGTTCTTCGCGGCGATCTTGATCTCCTTCGGATCGGCGTCTGTCGGGCTGAAGGTCCAGCTCCAGGTGTTGGTGGCCGCGTCGAAGGTGAGGGGGGAGCCCGACACCGCGGACAGCACGATCTGGTCGTTCGCGGTGCCCATCGTCAGCGTGACCGTGTCGGTGGGCGCGCGTGCCAGCCGCACGGTGAACGTGTCCTCGAAGCCGTCTTCGAGCACGGCGTTGTCGCGCCCGGTGGGCGTGACGATCAGGCCGGCGCGATCGTCGTCTTCCATCTGGACCTTCACGCTCAGCATCTGGGCGCTCTGGTAGTCGGGGTCGCTGCTGTTCTGCAGCGTGTGGTTGACGAAGACGAAGCGCCGGCCCTCACTGGCCTCGTCGTCCGCGGCGCGGAACTTCACGTACTGCAGCTGGTCCCAGTTGCTCGAGTTGAAGACCAGCACCGGCCCGATCGGAGCGCCGGTCTTCGAATCGAAGCCGAGCGGATCGTCGAGCAGGCCGAGGTTGCTGTAGTCGCCTTCGGGCTTGTCGGGGTCCTTGCTGAAGAACTCGAGGTCCTTGAACAGCTTGGCCTGGTCCTCGGGCGCCATGCCGGCGAGCACGACGTTGATACGCACCTCCTGGTCGATGCCCGGCGCGTGCGTCAGGCGGATGCCGTAGTAGTCGAATGCCCAGCCCTGGCCGCCGGAGGTGGCGCCTTCGACGACGCGGGTGCTGCCGCCGAACTCGCGCACCAGCACGAAGTCGTCCTCGTCGTCGCCGACGTTGGCCGAGATGCCCTCGACCGGCACGCCGGCCCACTCCGGATCGTCGGTGCTCTCGACGTTGTGCAGGATGATCCCGCTGTGCCCGCGGAAGTCGTTGCTGATCACCGGGATCGGCGCGCGTGAGGGGTTGCCGCCGACGAAGAAGGTGTCGCTGCCCAGGCCGCCGTCGATCTCGGTGACGACCTCGACGCCGGTGGACAGCACGAAGAAGCGGTCGTCGCCCTCGGCGCCGTCGGCCACCACCTTCTCGATGTTGACGTAGGTGACGTTCAGCCCGGCGCCGAAGATGCCGGCGTCGGTGACGACGAAGTCGTCGGCGAACTCGGTGCCGACGATGCGCACGGTGTCGAAGCCGTCGCCGCCGTCGATGCCGACCGGCGCGTTGACCACGTAGAGGATCGTGTCGGCGCCGCCGTCGCCCTTCATGTCGGTGCGGGCGCGTTCGCTGTCGGTGGAGCCCTTCAGCGCGAAGGCGCGCACGGTGAAGATGTCGTCCCCGTCCCCGCCGTTGAGGTTCAGCACGGCGATGTTGTGGAAGACGGTCATCTGGTCGTTGTCGCCTTCGCCGTTCACCGTCATCGGCCGGCTGATGCCGTTGGACAGCCACCCGCGCGTGATCCCGAGCGTGGTGTAGACGTCCTCGGCCGTGATGTTGGTGATGAGGATCTCCTCGCCGGTGTTCTCGTCGATCGGGTTCTTCACCCGCTCCGAGCGGAACACCTGGCCGACCTGCATGCGGTCCTCGCCGATGCCGAGGTTGACCGTCGTGGCCGCGATCACGTCGTCGGAGACCACATAGTCGTCGCCGTCCAGCGTGTTGACGACCAGGCCCTCCATCTGCCGGTAGTTGAAGCGCTCGACGTGCTTGCCGCCGTCGTTGATCAGCGCCACGAAGCCGGTGTCGGTCTCGATGCCAGGGACGTTGATGTTGGCGTTGAACGAGGTCTCGATCGCCGTCTTCAGGTCGTCGGCGTTCGCGTCCGCGTTCGTCAGCGCGGTCGCCAGCGCCGCGGGCGTGGCGCCGTTGTAGGCGGCGTCCACCGCATCGATGATCGCCTGCTTGCTGTCGTCGGCGGCGTCGGCGTCGAACAGCTTGTCGACCAGCGCGAGCAGGCCGACCAGCCCCTCGTCCTGGTAGTGCGACAGGATGATCTGCTCGAACTGCGTGTGGAACGGCGGCGGCGGGCCCGGCTGCCCCGGCTGCTCGGCCACCTGGTCGTAGGCGTTCTTCACCTCGTCGAGGATCGACCCCGGCAGCGGGATGCCGTTTTCCCCCACCGCCTCGTAGGCGTTGCGGATCGCCGTGCGGATCGCGTCGAGCTTGAAGAAAAGGGTCTCCGAGTCGAAGATCTCGTCGACCTTGGCGAGCAGCGCGTCGAGCTGGTCGGGCGTCAGCTTGACCGCCTCGGCGTTGTTCTCGTCAGTGATCGCCTGCTTGACGTCGGCCTTGACCTCATCCTCGTACCTCTGGATCAGGGCGGCGAGCAGCCCCTCGGGCAGGTCGTGCGGCCCGTAGGCGTCGCTCAGTGCCTGCAGGATGGCGCCCAGCTTGTCGGGCTCGCCCGACTGCAGGATGCGGTCCGTGATGCCCTTGCTCTCCTTCCCCGGGACATCGCTGCCGACCAGCTTGACTTTGTCCGGGAAGTAGAAGTCGGCCATCGCGCGCAACAGCACCGTGTCGTCGAACCCGGTGCCGACCAGCGTGAGGATGTCGGTGCCGTCGTCCTTCGCGCCGCTGTCGTAGGCGATCGACATCTCGGTGATCGAGCCGCCGCGTGCGGTGATGCGGTAGCTGTCGCTGCCGCCTTCGCCGTCGAGGTCGTCCGAGCCGTAGCCGGCGATCAGCAGGTCGAGGCCGTCGCCGCCGCGCACGTAGTCGTTGCCGTGGCCGCCTTCGAGGGTGTCGTTGCCGTCTTCGCCCCACAGCCGGTCGGGGTCCGCGTTGCCGTACACATGGTCGTTGTTCGCGCCGCCGTGCAGATCGTCCTTGCCGGTGCCGCCCCAGAGGTAGTCGTCGCCGGCGTCGCCGAAGATCGCGTCGTTGCCGGCGCCGCCGAGCAGCTTGTCGGCGTTGTCGCCGCCGTGGATCTCGTCGGCCTCGCCGCCAACCACCGTCACCGGCGTCGGCTGGTTGTTGATCAGCGCGAAGCTGCCGAAGTCGCCGAAGGCGATGTCGTCGCCGGCGTCGCCGTGGATCAGGTCCTTGCCGGCTTCGCCGTAGATCACGTCGTTGTTCGCGCCGCCATGCAGCTCGTCGTCGCCGGCGCCGCCGTATAGGTGATCGTCGCCGGCTTCGCCGTCCATCACGTCGCGCGCGCCCTTGCCCTTGGACGTGTCCTCGACCTTCAGCTCCAGCCGGCCGGGGTCGACACCGACCACGGTGCGGCCGCTCACGGTGACCTTGCCGCCGTCGCCGATCATCACGTCTGCGCCGCTGCCGCCCTTGAACTCGGTTTCGCTGCCGCCGGCGCCGAACATCAGGTCGTCGCCGCCGTCACCGTACAGCTTGTCGTCGGCATCGCTGCCCTTCACGTCGACCGTGATCACGCTGCCGGCAATCAGCGTCTTCGCGTCGCCGTCACCGAAGATCCAGTCCGCGCCGTCGCCGCCATGGATCTCGTCCTTGCCGCCTTCGCCGAACAGGTTGTCGGCGCCGGCGCCGCCCCAGATCTTGTCGTCGCCCGCGCCGCCCTTGATGCTGGCCGAGCCGGTGCCGGCGGCGCCCTTCAGGATGTCGTCGCCCGCATTGCCTTCCAGCTCGGACTTCAGGTTCTCGGTCACGCCCGACAGGTCGATGGTGTCGTTGCCCTCGCCACCGAGCGCGAGGATCAGGCTGGTCGCCTCGTAGGACTGGGCCTCGTCCTGGTCGTAACCGTCGTGGTCGAAGTCCACCAGCGTGGACCACACGTAGACGTGCGACGCGTCCTTCTGCTTGACGATGAAGGTCTCGTCGCCATCATTCAAGTCGCCCTCGACGCGCTGCTCGGCGAACTTGCCCATGTTCAGCTGCAGCACGCCGTCGCTCAGCTCGGTGGCCAGCGTGGGCACGCGCGTGAAGTTGCTCTCGAAGTCGAGCAGCGTGATCGGGTCGGTGATGTGCCAGCGCTCGTCGATCTGCAGCAGGAACAGGTCGATCTTCAGGAAGGCGAACAGTTCGGCCGTCAGCTTGCCGGTGATGTCGAACATCGCCAGCGGCGACGCCAGCTTGTCGCCGTAGCGGAACTCGTTGACGACGTTGGCCACGATCTCCTTGACGCGCACGCGGCCGTCCTTGTCGGGGTCGTGCAGGTCGAAGTCGATGTCGGCGAACAGGCCGCCGCCGACGCCGCCGCGCGCGACGGCGAGGTTCAGCTCGGCCGCCGCCCACAGGCCGGCGTTGAACTGCAGCTCGGGCACGTCGACGCCCTTCGGATCGAGGTCGCCGACGAAGAAACCGTCGAACAGCGTCAGCGGGTTCTTGAAGCTGCCGCCGGCGAATTCCTGGATGCCCAGCGTGTCGTAGCCGAAGGTGAACGGGCCGAACTGGGCGCCGAAGTCGGCGTTGATCGACACACCCAACGGCCCCAGCAGCGAGAAGAACGCACTGAACGAGGCCTCGATCTCCAGCGCGGCCATGTCGTACTGGACCAGCACCGCCGGCTGCCCGAGCAGCATCCCGAAGATCTGCGACGGGTCTTCGACGATCGGCAGGCTGAAGCCTTCGTGGGCCGCGCCGCCCGGCAGCATCTTCTTCAGGCTGTCGCCGAACACGTTGTTGAGCCCGTCGACGACGTCGCCGAGGAATTGGAACTCGTCGGGCAGCGTGTCGACGAACGCCTTCAGCGCGTCCAGGTCGGGCGGCGCATTGAGGTCGATGCCGATGCCGCCGGCGGCCGCGGCGGCGAAGCCGGGAGCCGGCGCCTCGTAGATCACCAGCTCGGGCAGGTACTGGTCGAAATACAGGATCGAGGTCCCGTTGACGCCCTTCAGCTGGTTGGCGATGTCGACCACCTGGTCGATCACCTCGATGGCCTTGATGATCCCCGGGTTGATGAAGCCGGACAGCTCGGCGATGTCGAGCAGCGAGGTCGGCCCCGCGAGCTGCGAGATGACGGGAATCGGCTCGGTGAGGAAGTCGAGGAAGGGCTTGATCGGCTCGGTGATCTCCTGGATCGTGTCGACGATCGGCCCGATCATGTCGGAGAAGTAGGTGCCGAGGTCGAGGCCGACATGGTCGAACTTGACCACCTTCAGGCCATTCGACAGGAAGCCGCCGTCCAGCTCGGTCAGCGACACGAACTGGTCGTTCGCGCGGTCACCGATGCCCCAGTCGAGCAGGAAGTCGGCGACCACGCTCGGGAACTTGGTAGGCGCGTTAGGCACGAGCTCGCTGCTGAGGGACAGCCTCATCTCCAGGTCGGCCACCGCGTCGGCGGCGATCTTCGGGTCGATGCCGATGCGGCCGATCTCGCCGAAACCGAGCTTGGTGTCCGCGGCGTCCTGCCGGTTGTTGATGTCGATCGCGAACGTTGCCCCCAGGTGCGTCACGGGGTCGGGGGCGGTCGGGTCGACGTCCTCCTCGGCCTTGACCTGCAGGAAGCCGAGCGTGCCGGTCACCTCGATGCCCTCGATCGTCAGGTCGACGTCCAGCTGCAGCTCGCCGCCCGGCTTGCCGATGTCGAGATAGAAGCCGTTTTGCATGTCCAGCCCGAAGCCGAACAGCAGCTGCCACGCGATGTCGAGCTTGACGTCGCCCTTGGTCTCCAGCCCGAGGCCCGGGATGCCGAGGTCGAAGCCGATGCCGGCGCCGACGTCGACCAGTGTGTCGCCGAGCAACAGGTCCCAGTCGAAGAAGACGTTCTCGGGCGCGACGCCCTGGTCGTTGATGTTGGTCGTGAAGACGATGTCGTCGTAGCTGTCGAGCAGCTTGAGGTCGCCGCCCGGGCCCAGCAGCTCGAACAGGATCTTCGACACCGGGTCACGTTCGGGCGGCGTGCCGGGGGCGCCGCCGAAGCCGGCCGAGGCGAAGGCCGCCGAGGGGTTGGCCAGCTGCTCGATCGCATCGCGGAAGCCCTCGATGAAGCCCTCGCGGAAGTCGCCGATCGCGCCGGCTGCGCTGGAGAGCTTGTCGCCGATCAGCGGCAGCGTGATGCCGCCGATCTCGCCGTCCATCAGGTCCTGCAGGCCGCCGAGGAAGAAGTCGACGCCGTCCACGCCAAGCAGCAGCTGGTCGAGCAGGCTCAGGCTGCCGGGGTCGAATTCGAATAGCTTGGCCAGCGTGATCGGGTCGCCGTTCTCGTCCACCGCGCGCGGGTCGAAATCGGTCTCGAGCCCGCCGGCGCTGGTGTAGGTGAGCGCCGCATCGAACAGCACGGTGCCGGCCCGCGTCGAATCGGTCGGGAAGAATACCGGCAGGTCGACGTCGATCGCACCGCCGACACCGAAGGACAGGTCCTCCACCAGGTCGAGGCTCAGTTCCTTGCGCCCGTTGACGAAGCCGGCAGCGCCCGCGAAGTCGGCGCTGAACAGCTTGTTGCCCGGCATCAACGTGCCGCCGATGCTGGCCGTTCCGCCATCGATGAACACGCCCAGCGGCCCCACGGCCGCGCGGAACGTCAGGTCGTTGGCCGCGAGGTTCAGCGTGCCTTCGAGCCCCGAGGAGTCGAACACATAGATCGTTGTCGGGTCGTCGAAGCGGAACCCGAAGTCGAGGTCGAGCGCGACGCTGCCCGAGGCCGACAGGTTGGCGTTGCCGCCGAGGTCGAACGGCAGGCCCGCGCCGAGGTCGAGGTCCACTCCCAGCGTCTCGCTGAAGGCCGATGCCACGCTCAGCTCGACCTTGAGGATGTCGAAATCGTCGAACGTGGCGCCGGTGTCGTTGTCGTCGTGCACCAGCACCAGGTGGATCAGGTTGCTGTTCGGCGCCAGGCCGAACGCCTGCTTCAGCTTGGCCTCCAGCACCTGGATCGTGCCGGCCGGGTTCTTCTGCGCCTCGTCGATCGCATCGCCGAACTTGGCGGCGATGTCGATCAGGTCGCCGGCGCTCACGTTCACCAGCGGCAGCGGCTCGTGCAGGAAGCCGAAGGCCTCGAAGCCGTCGAGGAAGTCGACCAGGCGGCGCAGGCCGGCGAGGATGGTCGCGAAGCTCAGTTCCGGGTTCTTGAAGGCGAGCAGGTCGCCCAGGTTGCGCTCGGTGACGTTGAGCGACGGCTGAACGGGCGTGTCGGCGAACACGTCGCCGAGGTTGATCGTCACGTCGAAGCCGGCATACAGGTTGGGCGGATTCGCTGGATCCGGGTCGGTCGGGATCGTGATGCCCAGGCTGGCCAGCGACGGGTCGGGCAGGATGTTCAGCGCGAACGAGCCGCCGCCGGTGAGGCTGATATCGAACAGCGTGTCGAGGTCGCCGAGCGAGTCGAGCAGTTCCTGCAGCGAGACGCGGTGGTCCTCGGTGGCGTCGACCTCCGGATCCTCGAGGCCGAGCGCCAGCGTCGCCGCGGCCGAGCCGTTGCCCTCCAGCTTGACCTCGACGAAGCCGATGCCCGCGGTGGCGCTGATGCCGCCCGGCGTGCTGATCGACAGCGAGATGTCGGCCAGCGTGCTGTCCTCGACGATAAAGAAGCGGTCGAGCGGGCGCAGGCCGGCGACGTCGGCGCCTTCGATGATGCCGTCCGCCGTTTCGCCCTGCTGGGCGTCGGGACGCACGATGCCCAGCAGCACGCCGGCGACCTCGCCGTTGGCGCCGCTCACCGTGAAGCTGCCGCCGTTGGGGGTGGAGTGGTCGGTCAGCGTGATCGCCGACTTGCGCGCATTGACTTCGCCGGTCACCTTGCCGCCGGTGCCGGAGGAGATCTTCTGGAACACGTCGGCCAGCGTCACCGCACCGTCGAGCACGATGTGATGCGTGGTCCCGGCACGCGTGGTGATGATCAGGTCGTCGCTGTTGCCGCTGGCCGAAGCCGCCAGCCCGAGCGCCGACTGCGCCACTGCATCGGCGGTCACGACGAGCGATGTCGAGCCGTCCTTCGAGGTGAACGACAGCTTGCCGTCGACGACGCCCACCTTCACGCGCGGGACGAGCCCGTCCTTGTCGTCGTTCGGGTCGTTCCACATCAGCGCCGGCTGCTGCTCGATAGCCGCCTGGATGTCGGCCACGATGTCGTAGGGGAACTTGTTGTTCGCGGTGGCCAGTGCCGTGATCGCGAGCGGCACGGCCGGCGCGCCGTTGAGCGCGATCGAGATCGTCGCGTCGATCGGCAGCCGCCCGTACAGCGTCGCCAGGTCCTTGCCGCCGGCCAGCACGAAATTGCCGCCGCCGATCGACGTGCCGGTCTGCAGCGCCAGAAAGCCGAGGTCCTTGACCATCGGATCGCCGTTGGTCGTGATCAGGCCGAGCGACGTGTGGCTGCCGCCGACGGTCTGCAGGTCGATGCGGTTGCCGTTCGCCACCGCCTGCACCTTGCCGTTGAGCGCGCTCACCGCATTGATCGCCGTGTTGAAGTCGGCGACGAGATGGGCGAGCGTCTGGTTATTGGTCGTGTCCGACTTCTTCACCGTCACCGCCGCCGGCGGTGCGCCGTCGACCGCGAGGCTGAAGTGAGCGTCGTTGGACAGCTGGCCGACCACGGTGGCGATCGGGTTTGGTGCATCGACGTGGCGGTTGGTGGAGATGACCACCGGATCGGCCAGTGCGGTCAGGTTGGTGTTGCCCAGCGGGTCGAGCGTCGTGCCGCCGGCGTTGCCGAGGTAAAAGCCGACGGTGAGGTCGAGGTTGGCGTTGGCGTCCAGCCGCACGGTTCCCTGCGACTGCAGCTTCAGGAAGGCCGGCAGGTCCTTGGGCAGGAAGTTCAGCGGCACGTCGAGCCGGCCGATGAGCTCGCTGAGGTGCAGCGCGAACGTGAGCGTGTTGTCCTGCGCGTTGAAGTTCAGCGGCAGGTTGAGGATCTCGATCAGCCGTGCGTAAAGTTCGTCCGCCGTCACGAAGGTGGGCGCGTTCTGCGGGTCGACCAGCTTCCAGACGTCGTTGCCGACCCGGTTGTTGTTCTGCGGATCGTTCGCCGCGACGAAAGTGGCGCTGCGCAGGATCGGCACATCGACCGCGCTGCCGTTGTTGTTCAGGGTGATCTTCAGCGGCGCGTCGGCCGCCAGCTGGCCGTTGCTCGGCGCGGCGTTGGTCGCCGTGATGCGCTCGTAGTTGCCGGTCGAGGTTTCAGTGCCGGTGAATCCGAGCTCCGAGGCGCCGGACAGCACGATCGAGCTCACGCTCAGGTCGTTGGCGACGAAGCTGATCTTGCCGCCAATCGATTCGGCGTGAATCGAGTCGTAAAGGCCCGCCGTCTGCAGCGCGGCATTGATGTCGCCGAGCAGGCTGCGGTTGTCGTCGAGGCCGTCGTCGCCGTCGTCGAACAGCAGCTTGTCGCGCACCGCATCGGCGATCGCCAGCACGCTGTCGAGCCCGTCGCCGACCACCGGGATGTCGAAGTTGGCGAATTCGTCGCTCTGGCGGAACTGGTCGAGCCAGCCCGTGAGCTGGCCGAGCAGGCCGACGATGCTGGCCGCGTCGATGTTGGCGAAACCGCCGAGACCGACGTCACCGATCGAGCCCAGTTCGACCGACAGCGTCGACAAGTCGGAGAAGTCGGGAATCGAGACGACGATCGGGTCGCTCGGGTCGGCGACGTTGATGCCGAGGAACGGCACCTTCACCGGCAGCGTGATCGTCGCGCTGCCGGTCGTCGTGACGTCGACCAGCGTGTCGATGTCGTTCAGCACCGCGTCCTTCAGCTCGGCCAGGTCGATGCGGTTGTCGTTATTGCCGTTCTTGTTCGGGTCGTTGAGCGCGACATTGAGCGCGAAATTGGCGGTCGCGCTGCCGTTCACGACCTCGATCTTCACGAAGCCGAAGCGGGCCAACGCATCGATGTCGGCCGCCGTCGCGTCGAGCGAGAACTTCAGCGACGCGTCGCGCAGGAAGATCCAGTCGAGCGGGCTCAGCGGCGCGTCGATGGCGTCCTGCAGATCGACGCCGAGCTTGAAGTCGACCTCGATCGTGCCGGTCAGCGAGACCTGCGAGGAGGTCGAGAATTCGCCCAGGCCGCCGCCCAGGTCGAAGTTGAGGTCGAGCGTGTCGGTGAGCGAGATGGACTTGCGGAAGTCCAGCGCGTAGGTGAGCTCGCCCGAACTGCCGTCGTAGGTGAGCGGCAGGTTCGCGAGGTCGAACAGTCCGTTGAGCTCGGCAGGCAGGTAATTGGTGGGGTCGGCCTGCTCGAGCAGCGACGACCACAGGCCGGTCGTGAACTCCTGCACCGTGCCGAAGTCGGGCAGCGTGGGGCCGGCACCCCCCACCTTGAAGCCGATGCGCGACAGCAGGTTGGCATCGACGAAGTCCAGCACGTTCACGAGCCCGTCGAGCGACACCGAGACGAACGGAATGTCGACGTCGATGTCGGCGACGAGGTCGCCGACCATCGACTTCAGCTCGCCCAGGCGCGTGACGAGCGTGGCCGGATCGAGCGCGAGGAAGCGCGCGAAATCGATCGCGCCTTGCAACGCCGGGTTGTCGAAGGTGACGACGATGTCGTCGGACAAGTCGGTCCAGGTGAAGGTGACGTTCGCATCGGCCACTGGCAGCGAGATGTCGAACCCCGGAACCAGGGCGGACACCTCCAGCAGGCCGTGCACGACGAGGTCGGTCTGCGCCGCGTCCTCGATCAGCTGCATGGTCATCATGCCGGCCGGGGCGGCCACCAGTTCCTCCAGGCGGATCTTGCCGTCGCTCGGGCCCAGCTCGTGCAGCTTGAACGCCACGCCGACGTCCTCGTCGAACGTGATCGTCGGGTTCGTGAGGTCGACGCCCAGCCAGCCGAAATGACCGCCGGCCTTCACAGCGGTGGGCGCGATGGTGATGTGCGTGATCTTCAGCTCGTCGTCGGCCGCGTTGGGGGCGACGTAGAAGCCGTTGGCGTCGATGCCGATCGTCAGGTCGAGCGCGGCCCGGAAGCCCAGCTCGGCGACGCCTTCGATCTCGATCTTGCCGTCCGCCAGGTTGAGCGCGCCGAGGATGGCCGCGCCGTCGAGGTCGAGGTCCACCACGCCGATCAGGTCGCGCACGATCTGCACATGCAGGCGCGGGTCGGCGGGGTTCGAGGTGTCGAGGGTGACGTTGTTCGCGATGTCGTCGAGCGCGTCGAGCTCGGCGCGCAGGTGCGCCAGCGAGGTGACCTGCCCCGCCTCGCCCAGGCCGAAGGCCTCGGTATCGAGCAGGCGCGACAGGAGCGAGCCGCCGTCGTCGATCTGCACCGGCCCACCGCCGACACCGGCCCGCACGTCGACGCCGATGCTGTTCAGCGGCGGCGGCGTGCTGGTGTCGATCGTGCGGCCACTCAAGCCCCCGGACAGCGAGCCGGCGTTCAGGAACGGAATGTCGCTGCCGAACAGGCTGTTGTCGAGCAGGTCGCGCGTCGCCTCCGACAGCTGTGCCAACCCGCCGCGCGCGGCATCCAGCGGGTCGATCGATGCCGAAGCCGGCGGGGCCGCCACGTTCGAGAAGACGACCTTCACGGAGCGCTGGGTGCCGAAGCCGTCGGGTGCGGTGGCCGAATACGTCGACGACGTCGGCGTCGTGGCCGACGCGGCGCCGAGCCAGGCGGCGTCGAGCGTGTTGGTGCCGGTGCCGCCGTCGATGTCGATGCCGCCGGTGACGGCGATGATGCCGTGCGAGCCGTCGAGCAGCGTCTCGTCGTCGCCCGCCCCGGCATTGACCTTGATCTTGTCGATGCCCGCCAGCGGCAGCGAGGCCTGCGGCAGCCCGGCCGGCGAGCCCGGGTTGGCATACACGAAGGCGTCGAGCATCCAGCGGTTGGTGGCGTTCACGCCGAGCTGGAAGGTCTCGCTGACGCTGCCCTGCTGGCCGGTGATCGTGAACTGTGCCGGCGTGGAGAGCCATCGGCTCGCGTGGTCCACGGTCCAAGCGCCGCGCCCAAGCGTGCCGGCCAGCAGCAGGTCGTCCTTCGCGTTGTAGTGTAGGTCGGTCACCAGGTTGCCGGGCAGGTTGGCGCCGAACTCGCTCCATACCGCGGTGTTGTCGACCGGGTTGATGGTGCGGAACACGCCGCCGAAGCCGCCAACCAGCAGCACGCGCTTGTCGTCGTTGTCGGTGAACTCGTCGGACCCCTCGTCGAGGTAGGCCTCGATGGTTTGGAACTCGCCCTTCACCGCGCCGATGCGCGCCAGCGAGTCGAGGTTGCCGCTGAGCTTCTGCCAGGTGTAGGTGGTGCTGTTGGCCACCGACTGCGTGCCGACGAACACTTCGCCATTGGAATCGAGCACGTACAGCTTGCGCCAGTCCTCGGGGTCCGCAACGATGTCCCTGGCCACCGTGCCGCCCCACGATGTGATCTCGAGGAACTTCTGGTCCTCGCCGAGGCGCACGTAGATCACGCCCACTGTGCGAGGGGTGCCGCTCGCGTCGGGCCGCGTGGTGTTGGCCGACACGTACGCGATGCGCGGGACGTCCTGCAAGGTGCCCCCAGGCGGTCGTGAATGTCCGCCGTAGACGATGGAGGTGACGACGCCGACACTCGCCTTCGGATCCGGCGTGTACTTGCCGTCGACCTTCACCGGCGCGCCGTTCTGCAGCGTGACGTCGTCGCCGGGGTCGCCGCCGATCAGGAAGTCGGGATCTTCCTCGTAGAGGAAGGTCGTGCCGATCATCAGCAGCTTGGGGTCGATCTGGTTGATGGTCCACGGCGTCGTGAACTGGATCGTGCTGTCGAAGATGTACAGCTCGTCGTCGTCGAAGAAGCCGGTGTGGTTGACCTCGAGGTCCGGCTTGGAGCCGCTGGTCGAGAAGTTCTCGAAGGCAGTGAAGGGGCTGAAGTTCTGCGCGCTGCTGTACAGCGTGCTCGACGACGCGCCCACGGCCCAGTAGGTGATCGAGCCGTCGGCCGGGATCACCTGCGTCCACACCTGGCTGCCGGCTGCATCCTGGCGCGACACGCCGTTGTCCTGCGCGCCGCCCGCGATGATGTTGTTGTTGGGGTCGTAGCTCACCGAGACGAACTCGGTGAGGCGCAGGTTGCCGTCGAGCGAAGACCACTTGCGGTTGCCGCCGCTGTTCGACGGATCAGTCAGCAGCTTGATGCTGCCGTCGTCGGTCTCGATGATCTCGCCGCCGGCGCCGCCGCGGAACACCATCTGCCGCGAGTCGCCGTGCGGCGCCGTGCCCTGGGCGTTGTCGTCGGTGACGGACACCCATTGGCTGCCGGGGGCGGCCGAGGCGTTGCCGCGGAAGAGCCGCCCGGTCCAGTTCTGCGGGTTCGAGGCGCCGACGGGCCCGCCGTTGGGCCCTGTGGGCGGCACGTCGCCGCCGACGTACACGATGTCCGGGCTGGTGCTGTCGGCCAGCAGCGAGAAGTGCTTGTCGGCCTGGCCGCCGGGGCTGATTCCGCCATAGATGTCGCCGGGTGCGTCCATCTTCTTCCAGACCATGCCCGTGGTGCCGTCCGGGTTCTTCGAATCGGCTATGCGCACGATCTGTGTCACGCGTTCCTGGCCGTCCTCCTGCTTCACGGGGTCACCGGCGTTGCGCGCCGCTGCGAGGCCGCTCTTCAGCGTCACGACATTCGTGCTGCGGTCCACCGCCGTGACTTCGATGGATTCTGTCTTGACGCCCGGCGTGTTGCTGAGCAGCACCAGCTTGTCGGCGACCTCGACCCCGACCGTGGACTGCAGCGTCACCTGTGTTGCACCCTGCGCGGCCCCCGGGGCGGCGAGCGTCGACCTCGGGATCTCGACGACGCCGGCGAACAGCGTCGGCGTGTTGGGGCCCGTCAGCGCCCCGAGCGAGAGGCGGATGCGCGTGGCGTTCGTGAAGTCCGCGCCGTCGGCCCCCGGCAGCTTGGTGAACGTTGCGCCCCCGTCCAGGCTGCGATAGATGCCGTTGTTGCCGGCACCGCTGTTGGCATTGGCCACGTAGATGACGCCCTGCGCGAAGTCGGCGACGACCTCGCTCATCAGGCCGTTGCTCAGGCCGCTGTTCTTCGTGACCATGTCGAGCTTCAGGCCGCTGCCGCTGCCGGTCAGCGAGACCATGGCCACCGCCGCCCCCGGCACGGTCTGCCCCGGCTGGATCGATCCCGCGTCGAGCAGCGTGACGTCGGTGACCTCGCCGCCGGCGCCGATGGCATTGACCTTGAACTGCACGACGTCGGCCGCGTCGGCGCCGTACTGGAACGCGACGACATCGTCGAGCTTGTAGTTGCTGCCCGAGGTGTTGACGGTCGCCGCGTCGACATAGGTGTACGACAGCCGCTGCCAGGTGTCGCCTCCATCGGTGCTGCGCACCATGCCCTTCGCAGTCGCCGCGAGCACCGTGTTGCCGTTGGCGACGATGCCGAACACCGGGTTGTCGGAGAACAGCGGGTGGTTGAGCAGCGTCCAGTGCGCTCCGGCGTCGGTGGTCTTCAGCACGCCGATGGCCTTGCCGAAGTTGCCGAAGCTGCTCATCTTGCCGGTACCGGCGTAGATCGTCTCATGGGTCGCGTCGGCGCTGTCGAAGGTGAGCGACGTGAACGACTGCGACGGAAACTGGTCGGTGAGCGGCGTCCAGCTCACGCCGCCGTCGGTCGTCTTCCACACGCCGCCGGCGGCGGCGCCGATGTAGATCGTGTTCGGGTCGCTCGGATGCGCGAGCAAGGCCTGGATTGCGCCGGACACCGGGCGGTCGGGAATGCCGGTGAGCTGGCCGTTGTGGATCGGCCCCGGGCCCTGCTCGGCCCACTGCGCGACGTTGGCCGTGGCGATCGGGCCGGCGTTGAACGCGCCGGTATCGAACGACGCCCCGGTCAGGAAGCCGGCATCGATGTTCGACAGGGTGATCGTGGGACCCGTGTCGCCCAGCTTCAGCGAGGCGTTCGACAGCGTCAGCTTGCCGGGCGCCTTGCCGGCAATGGTGTCGAGGCCGCCCTCGCCGTCGACCGTGACCGGCGTGGCCGGCCCGGTGCTCTCGAGCGCGGTGGCCTCGACCACGTCGTCGCCCGTCCCCATGTGGAGCGTGATGCCCACCTTGACCGCGGAGGCGATGCCGGAGCCGAGGTCCAGGCGCACGCGTTCGCTGGCCGCCGTTCCGGTGATCACGAGCGAGTCGATCGTCAAGCCGTTGGCGTCGCTCACCTGGTGATGCACTGCGGTGGCGCCGGTTGCGTTGTCGATGATGTCGAGGTGCTGGACGCCGTTGGCGTCGTCGCGGGTCAGCACGGTGACATCGCTGTGGCCGGCAAGGTTGAAGTTGAGGTCCGCGCTAAGCAGAAGCCTCGGCTCCATCGGTTCGAGCGCGAAGTCCTGACGCTTTGTCCTCGAACGCTGCCGCGAACCACCCATACGAGGCCGCTTGGCTCGACTGTTCCGCGGGAACAGTTCGCCCATGACGCTGTCCATCATTGTGTCGAAGGTCGACGACCTCGATGGACGCCGGAATCTCATCATGGCAGCCCTCCAAATAGCCCCAACTAAAGACCGCAGATTCGTCCGAACGAATCTGCGGTCAGCAAAAGTTCAAGCGTAGGCCAAGTGTCGTGTGGGAGTTCGTGCGGCTTGGGTGTCGGGAAAAACGTCAGCCAACAGCAGAAGGCGCGGCTCGATTAGCTCGATCGTCAGCGCGCTTGGGCGCGCGGACCAGCGGTGCCTCGCTGCTCGCTTCGCTGCGGGCCTTGATCTGCTTTGATGTCTCGATTGCCCTAATAGGTAACGAGCGAGGATGCTTGAAGAGACATTGCTGCGCCACTCATTGCGAAGTCCGACTCCGCTACTCATCTTCCCCCTCCCAGGTTCGCGAGTAGACGTAACGACAGGTAGATTTTTCCTCCGCTTCCTCCGCTCCTTGTTGCTTTTTTCTTACTTGTATCTTGCTTGTATCTCTTCTTTTTCCTTCCAGGCTCTAAGAACGATTAGAATTCTTCGATTCACTTGAGTTCGATATCGTAACAACAATGTAACAGTATCATAACAGCTCATTTTCCATGCAACCTAGCGCTGCAACATATTCCCATGCGTGCGAACGCGCAAGCAAAAACGAGAATCATATGCCTTATAGCCCCACACTATGGGCCTTAGCGTACGTCCGTCGGCCTCCCTTATTGTTCGGTTTGTTTTTGGCGCAGGAAGATGAAAGCGCTGTGACGCTTCGACAGTCAACTTGTGCATCAATGGTGTGCTGGCGCAAAACCGATCAAAAATCCCAGTCCCTCGTCCGCGTTGCGGTTTTTTGCGAAGGCAGGGTGTCGCGTTGGTGATGCTATGTGGCGTGTGTTCAACTCCTTGGATTGGATGTTAATACGTATCCGCCGCGCTGACATCGCACCAGGTTGCGCAAATAAGTCCACTACAAGAAGACACTATAACTCAGCCAGGTTGATCCAGGTTGTGCAGACGATCTCGCTGCCAGCAACTGCTTGTCAGCAGAATGCTTGCCACAAGTATATGCCGCCACTTTCAGCGGGAATGCCCAAAATTTGTTGAAGTCGGCGAAGGCAGGCGTGGCCGTTGGTGACGCTACGCGGCATCTTACCACGCACCAGGATTGCGCAAATGAGTCCACTGCAACAAGACACTATAACTCAGCCAGGTTGACCCAGGTTGTACCTTTCGCATTGGAATATTGTACGTGCGCGGCCCGTTGATTGCATCAAAAGTTCTCACTAAGCGACAAAGATCATTTTGGCCTTGCGCGCCGTGAGCCTTCGCAAATGGACGGGGGGACCAGCGGCGCCGGCGGATACGGTGCCGGCGCGGGTCAACGCTTTCGAGCGCCAGGTCTCTCCGCTGACGCCACCAGTGAGGCTCTCTGCTCCGCTCGTCAGTCCCGTCGGAGGGGTCGGGTAGCCTAAGGGGAGAGCGGCGACGGTCATATTGCCCTTCTGCCTTCATGAGCCGCCACGGCGCACTTTCGGGCTTGACACAATCCGAGTATGATCTCGCCCGCCAAGCCAAGGAGACCCCGGGGCCGTCTCATATGTCGTGAACTGGGACAGCCAATTAGCGGGTTCGCCAGTCGCCCATGTAGGGTGCGAAGAAGGCGGAGCTTGATTTCCTGGAAGGAAGACTACGATGACAAAGCAGTTGCTGATCTACGAGTCGGCGGTACCGATGTCCGCTACCCGCCATGGCAAAATGAGCTTCGAGCCCGTTGCAGATTATTCGTTCAGTGCCGGCATCAACGCCGTGCCGCTGA